>NZ_RZTO01000373.1:0-5765 GCF_003997225.1 Mesorhizobium sp. M2C.T.Ca.TU.002.02.1.1 | reverse complement strand
CGAGCCCGGCGACGAGAACAATCAGGACGTCTCGGCCCTGGTCGGCAAGGTCGATATCAGGCAATTGGAGCACTTCAGCCAGTCCGACCCGGACGCCTATTCCTACAGCGGCGGCCTCAACCGGACGACGCAAGGCCTGCTCGAATTCGTCGAGATGTTCAAGGCGCCCATCAAGGTCCTGCATCCGTTGCTGACCGCGACCCAGGAAGGCAGCTACAACGGCACCGAGAATTTCGGCGCCTTCCCCTATCAGGGCATCGTCGTCGCCCATTCCAACGAATCGGAATGGCAGCAGTTCAAGAACAACAAGAACAACGAGGCCTTCCTCGACCGCATCCTCGTGGTCAAGGTACCCTATTGCCTGCGCATCACCGAAGAACGGCATATCTACGAGAAGCTGTTGCGCGAGAGCGAATTGGCGAACAGCCCCTGCGCGCCCGAGGTGCTGGACATTCTCAGCCGCTTCACGGTTTCGACCCGCCTTGCCGAGCATGAGAACTCACCGCTCTACACCAAGATGCGTGCCTATGACGGCGAAAACCTCAAGGAAATCGATCCGAAGGCGAAGTCCGTGCAGGAATATCGCGACGCCGCCGGCGTCGACGAAGGCATGACCGGGGTCAGCACCCGCTTCGCCTTCAAGATCCTGTCGCAGACCTTCAACTACGACACCAAGGAGGTCGCCGCCGATCCCGTGCATCTGATGTACATCCTCGAGGAGGCGATCAAGCGCGAGCAATTCCCGAAGGAAACGGAGGCCGCCTATCTCGAATTCATCAAGTCGGAGCTCGCGACCCGCTATGCCGAGTTCATCGGCCACGAGATCCAGAAGGCCTATCTGGAATCCTACAGCGAGTACGGCCAGAATCTCTTCGACCGCTACATCGCCTACGCCGATGCCTGGATCGAGGATCAGGACTATAAGGACCCGGACACCGGCCAGATCCTCAACCGCGAGGTGCTGGACAAGGAATTGTCGCAGGTCGAGAAGCCGGCGGGCATCGCCAATCCCAAGGACTTCCGCAACGAAGTCGTCAAATTCACCTTGCGCGCGCGGGCGCGCAACCATGGCCGCAATCCCTCCTGGACGAGCTATGAAAAGCTTCGCGAGGTCATCGAGAAGCGCATGTTCGGCCAGGTCGAGGACCTGTTGCCGGTGATCAGCTTCGGCTCCAAGCAGGACAGCGTCACGGAGAAGCGGCACAATGAATTCGTGCAGCGCATGGTGGAGCGCGGCTACACCCAGCGGCAGGTGCGACGGCTGGTCGACTGGTACATGCGCGTGAACAAGGCGGGCTGAACAAAGCCGGGACGGTTCCATGCCGATCTTCATCGACCGCCGCCTGAACCCGAAGGACAAGAGCCTGGGCAATCGCCAGCGCTTCCTCAGGCGCGCGCGCGAGGATCTCAAGCGCAGCATCCGCGACCAGGTCCGTACCGGCGGCATCGCCGACGTCGACCGCGAGCACGCCGTGCCGATGCCGCGCAAGGGAACCGGCGAACCGACCTTCGGCGACGACAAGGCAAGCGGCCGGCGCCAGCATATCCTGCCCGGCAACAAGACGTTCAGCTCAGGTGATCTCATCCCCAAGCCGGGCGGCGGCGGAGGCTACGGATCGGCCCCGGGGACCACGGAATCCGAAGACGACTTCCGTTTCGTGCTGTCGCGCGAGGAAGTGCTCGACCTTTTCTTCGAGGATCTCGAGCTGCCCGATCTGGTCAAGCTCAACCTCAAGCAGATATTGAGCTACAAGCCGAGACGGGCGGGTTTCACGGCAAGCGGGGCGCCGACCAACATCAATGTCGGACGCACGATGCGCAACAGCCATGGGCGGCGCATCGCGCTGAGACGCCCCAAGCAGGCCGAGCTCGACGCGATCGCCCGGCAGATCGCCGAGCTGGAAGCGAAGCCGGCAAGTGCCGCGGCGCGCGAACGCATCGCGGTTCTGCGCGAAGAGCTTGAGCGGCTCGAGCGCCGGCGCAGGCGCATTGCCTATGTCGATCCGGTCGACATCCGCTTCAATCGCTTCGATCCTCAGCCCGTGCCCAATGCGAACGCGGTCATGTTCTGCCTGATGGACGTCTCCGGCTCGATGGGAGAGCGCGAGAAGGATCTGGCCAAACGCTTCTTTGTGCTGCTGCATCTCTTCCTGACGCGCCGTTACGAACGCATCGAGGTCGTCTTCATCCGCCATACCCACGAAGCCAAGGAGGTGGACGAGCATACATTCTTCTATCACACCGAAAGCGGCGGCACCGTCGTCTCCACCGCGCTCGAGGAGATGCACCGCATCATCGAAGAACGCTATCCGGTCGCCGAATGGAACATCTACGCCGCCCAGGCCTCCGACGGCGACAATTTCGCCACCGACTCCGAGCGCTGCATCGAGCTGCTCGACCGCAAGCTCATGCGGCTTTGCCAGTATTTCGCCTATGTGGAGATCATCGACGAGCGGGAAAGCCATATTTTCGGCTCGACCGAGAACGGGACGTCGCTCTGGCGCGCCTACAACGCCGTCGACGGAAAATGGCCGAACTTCCAGATGAGGCGCATCGCCGCGCCGGCCGACATATACCCGGTCTTCCGGGAGCTCTTCGCCAGGCAGCCTGATCTGCGCAAGAGCGCTTGAGGGCTTCGGCAATGGGCAGCCAGGCGCGCAAATCCGAACTGCTGTTTTCCGGGTCGGACTGGGATTTCAAGAAACTGTCCCGAGTCTATGACGAGATCGAAGCGCTCGGCCGCGAAGAGCTTCGCCTCGACATTTATCCGGTGCAGATGGAAGTCATCTCTTCCGAGCAAATGCTCGACGCTTATTCCTCGGTCGGCATGCCGCTGATGTACCGGCATTGGTCATTCGGCAAGCGTTTCCTCTATGACGAGCTTCTCTACCGCAAGGGCGCGCGCGGCCTGGCCTATGAAATCGTCATCAACTCCAACCCCTGCATCGTCTACCTGATGGAAGAAAACACCATGGCCTTGCAGGCCCTGGTGACCGCCCATGCCGCGCTTGGACACAATCATTTCTTCAAGAACAATCATCTCTTCCGGCAATGGACCGATGCGGGCGGCATTTTGAGCTATCTGGATTTTGCCAAGAGCTACATCGCCCGGTGCGAGGAAAGACATGGCCTGGCCGCCGTCGAGGCGATCCTGGATTCGGCCCACGCACTGATGGAGCAGGGCGTGTTCCGCTACCATCGGCCGCCGAAACTGTCATCGGAACAACAGCGCGAAGGGTTGCGCGAGCGCCTCGAATACGAGGAGCGCTCCTTCAACGATCTGTGGCGGACGCTGCCGGCCTCGCAGGGAAAGAGCAAGCCGGAAGCAGAGGACGACATCCTTGCCGAGCGGAAGAAGTCGCTCAATCTGCCGGAAGAAAACCTGCTCTATTTCCTTGAGAAGAACAGCCTTGTCCTCGAGCCCTGGCAACGTGAGATCGTCAGGATCGTGCGTGTCATCGCGCAATATTTCTACCCGCAGCGGCAAACCCAGGTGATGAACGAAGGCTGCGCCACCTTCGTCCATTACACGCTCATGAACACGCTGTTCGATCGTGGCCGCATCAGCGAAGGCGCCATGCTCGAGATCTTGCGCAACCATTCCAACGTGGTCTTTCAGCCGGCCTATGACGACCCCCGCTTTTCCGGCATCAATCCCTATGCGCTCGGTCTCGACATGATGCAGGACATCCAGCGCATCTCGACCGAGCCGACCGCCGAGGACCGCGACTGGTTTCCCGACATCGCCGGCCGCGGCGACTGGCGCGACACCCTGCTCGACGCCTGGGCCAACCACCGCGACGAATCCTTCATCCGCCAGTATCTGAGCCCGGCGCTGATCCGCAAATGGCGGCTCTTCGTGCTGGCCGACGGCGCCGACGAGCCGCATTACGAAGTCGCCTCGATCCACAACGAGCGTGGCTATGCCAAGATACGGTCGGCGTTGGCGCAAAGTTACGATATCGGGGCAAGTCGCCCGGACATCCAGGTGGTCGACGTCGACCTCCTTGGCGACCGGCACCTGCGGCTCCAGCACACGGTGAAGGACGGCGTGATGCTCGAGGGTGAAAGTCGCGATGCGACCCTGCGCCACATCCGCAACCTCTGGGGCTACGACGTCAGCCTGGCCGCGATCGACGGCGGAACCGGCGCGCTGCTCAGCGAGCGCTGGACGAAGGAGCTCTGAAGGCGTCGGAAGCCGCCATCGAGGCCGGCTGAACGATACCTATCCCTCGCCGGCGGGCCTGATCCTCAACCTCGCAATGCGGTTCTTGTCGCGCTTCATCACCACGAAACGCTTGCCGTGGAAGGTGAAAGCCTGCTTCTCCTCCGGGATCGACTGCGTCTCATGGATGACGAGGCCGGCGATCGTCGTCGCCTCCTCGTCGGGCAGGTCCCAGTCGAGCGCGCGGTTCAGGTCGCGGATCGGCACCGTGCCGTCGACGACGACCGAGCCGTCGGCTTCCTTCTTCACGCCCTGCATGTCGACATCGTGCTCGTCGGCGATCTCGCCGACGATCTCCTCGATGATGTCTTCAAGCGTCACCAGTCCTTCGACCTCGCCATACTCGTCGACGACGATGGCGAAATGCGCCTTTCGCCGCAGGAAGGCGTTGAGCTGGTCCTGCAAGGTGGTGGTGTCCGGCACGAACCACGGCTTCGCCGCGATCTTCATGACGTCGATCCGCGAAAAGTCGTTGCCGACCTCGTTGAGGGCCCTCAGCAGATCCTTCGCGTGCAGGACGCCGACGATGTTGTCGAGCGAGCCCTTCCACAGCGGCATGCGGGTGTGCGGACTCGTGAGGATCTCGCGCACAACCGCTTCGGGCGCATTGTCGGCATTGACCGAGCGCATATTGGTGCGGTGGACCATGACGTCCGACACTTCGAGCTCATCGAGGTCGAAGAGGCCCTCGAGCCGGTTGCGCTCTTCGCCGGCAGCCGCGCCCTCGCGGCGGGGTTCGTCGTCGTCTTCATCCTTGCCGTTGCGCTCGGACCGCTGCGGCGGCTCGATCGGCCGCAGAGCGTAGCCAAAAGCGCCAAGCAACCGGCCGCGGAACAGAAGCGCCAAAAGCACGATGGCGGCAAGGATTGCGGCGACGATCCAGCCGGCGCCGATCATCTAGGATGGCTCACTTCGAGCCTTCCGGGATGGCTCACCTTGAGGAAAGCCAGCACTTCCGAGGGCGGCACGTCCTTGGCGATGAAGGACTGGCCGATGCCGCGTGTCAGGATGAAGGTCAGCGCGCCGCGCGAGACCTTCTTGTCCTGGGTGATGAAGCCGAGCAACGCCTCGGCGTCCGGCAGATCGCCTGGAATATCGGCCATCCGCCAGGGCAGGCCGACGGCCCTGAGATGCGCTTCGACGCGCTCCGCGTCGTCCGGGCTCGCCAGGTTGAGCCGCGCCGAAAAACGATGCGCCAGCGCCATGCCGATGGCGACACCCTCGCCATGGACGAGGCGCACGCCGTCATATTGCGTGGCGGCTTCCAGCGCGTGGCCGAATGTGTGGCCGAGATTGAGCAGCGCGCGGTCGCCGGTCTCGAACTCGTCGCGTGCGACGACATCGGCCTTGGCGCGGCATGCCTCGGCGATCGCCTCGACCCGCGCCGGACCGCCGGCAAAGACTTGCCCCCAGTTCTGTTCCAGCCAGGCGAAGAAGGCCGGGCGATCGATCAGCCCGTATTTGGCAAGCTCGGCATAGCCGGCGCGGAACTCGCGGATCGGCAGCGTGTCGAGCGCGCCCGTGTCGGCGAGCACCAGCC
>NZ_RZTO01000372.1:0-5771 GCF_003997225.1 Mesorhizobium sp. M2C.T.Ca.TU.002.02.1.1 | reverse complement strand
CCGTCAACCGGTCCTGGTTGCGCAGGAGATGGCGCACGATCAGCGGCGAGCCGGGATAATGCTCGAGCCCGCCATCGGGATTTTGCGCGCGCACGGCTTCCAGATAGGGCTGAAGCAGCGCCGCCGCTTGCCGCTCGAGCGTCGCCTCTGTGAGCCGGCCGATGCCGCCGTGCCACTCGCCGGTCTTGCCGGCCTCCACCGAGGCAAGATCGTAGCGGCCGACACCGGCATGGGTATCAATGACGCGAAACGCCTTGTCCTTCTGCTTGAGGTATTCGACGAGGCGCGCGAGCACGGCATGCTTGACGACATCGGCGAAATTGCCGGCGTGGTAGGCGTGGCGATAGTTCATGCGCGCCGACCTCCAAGGAGCATGATGTCGACCGAAAACCGCTTCACACTTTTCGGCATCATGCTCGTGGCGAACCGTTGCGGCCCCAGCGCGGCGGTGGCGGCTGCGAATTGGGATTCTGTGGGCTGCCTCCGCCGCCGCGTCCGAAGACAAGCGACAGCACCAGCCCGGCAAGGCCTACGCCCATCAGCGTGTAGCCGGCCGGCTCGGCGCGTTCGTCGATCGAGCCGGTGCCGGCGCGCAGGATGAGATCGACCGCACGCATATCGATGCCGTCGGCGTCTCCGGGGCCGACCGTGAAGACATAAGGACCGGGCGTGACCCTATCGATGACGCCTGCCTCGTCGCGAAAGATCTTGTCGGGCAGTTGCGGGCTGGCCTCGCGCGGATTGTCGGTGTGGTTGAAGGAGAGCGCCGAGGCCAGCGCCGTGCGGCCGCCGCTCGCCGCGGTCAGCGTCAGCACCGTGCGCTGCTGGCCGGCGACGCGCTCGGCCCGCGCGGTCAAGTCGACCAGCACCCTCACCGGGGCGTCGCCTGCGGCGAGCTGCACGGTGACCGGCCGGAAGCGGCCGCCCTCATAGACGCGGTAAGTGCCGATCGCATGGCCGGAAAAATTGCTCATCGCCCAGGGATAGAAGATGCCGATAGCGGCACCGGCGATGAGGAGAAGGACTGAGAGGAAGCGCATTCAAACCCTTGGTTGTTTTCTTCGGTGCGCGGCTGGCCGCCATTCTGACTAGCGGCTTTCGCTTCGGGCAGCTTCGCGGACGCGCTCCATCTCGTCCAGAAACATTTCCAGGCCAAGCTCGAAAGTCTTGTCGAAGCCGGCCGCGCCGAAATAGGCGCCGGCCTTCACGACGCTCGGATAGTCGCGCGCCAACTCCTCTTCGCCGATGGTGGTGACCGCCGACGGCCCCTTGGCGTAACCGGCCGTCTCGTCGAGGATCGCGCCCATCAGATAGTAGCCGGCGGCGCGGAACAGGCGGGCGCTGAGCTCGGGACCGAAGCCGCCATCCTCGAACAGGCCGATGATGGCGTTGAGCTTGGCAAGGCAGGGCGGCGAGTTCATGCGGTAGACGACGATGAACGGCGCGAAGGCCGGATGCTCGGTGGCGACACGGCGGAATTCCTGCATGCCGATGCGGGCCCGCTCGCGCCAGGGCAGGCTGTCGTCGGGGATGACGAGACCGCTCATCTGCCGATCGACCAGCGCCTCGTAGAGGTGCGCCTGCGAGGGGAAGTGGTGGTAGATGCTCATCGCCTCGCAGCCGAGCCTGGCGGCGAGCTTGCGCATCGAAAAGCCGGACAGCCCTTCCCGCTCGATCACCTCGAAGGCGGCGTCCTCGATCATCTCGCGGGAGAGTTTTCCGCGGGTTCGCTTTTTTTTGCTTGGTGCGTCCATGGCGCTTGACAACTTACACTGTAAGGTTCATCTTCCACACACCTTACATCGTAAGGCTAACAAAAACCAGAGGAGAACATCATGTCGGTCATTCGCATCGTCTCAACCGTGCATTCCTGCCTTCGTTCCGCCTCGCTCATCGCCGCTGCGGGCGTGTTCGCCACCGTGCTGGGGTCCGGGCCTGCCCGGGCCGATGATTACGACGCCGCCCTCAAGGACATCCAGTCGACGATGGGCGGCGTGCCGAGCTTCGTCAAACAGTTCCCGAAAGCCGGTCTGCCCGGCGCCTGGGCCGAGGTCAAGGCCATCGAGCTCAGCGACAAGACGGCGCTGACGCCCAAGGAGAAGTCGCTGATCTCGCTGGCGGTCGCGGCGCAAATCCCCTGCAGCTACTGCATCTGGTCGGACACCGAGAACGCCAAGCACGCCGGAGCGACCGACGAGGAGATCCAGGAAGCCGTCGCCATGGCGGCTCTGACGCGCCACTGGAGCACCATCTTCAACGGCATGCAGGTCGATTTCGACCAGTTCAAGAAAGAGATGGGCGGGGAGTAAGGGGCAGGCATCAGGCGCCGTAGACGACAAAATGGCCCGCTTCGACGCGGGCCATTTTGTTGGGCCGCGACTGCCCTCCGTTCGTCCATCGTCACGCGGATGGCGGCGCCTGCGGCCATCAAGCCGTCCTGCCCTCTTGCGGCGGCGGAAAAAACCGTGGACGCATTCAAACAGCTATCGCTAAATTAATTAGGTTTGCCATAATGAGCCAAGTGGGTGGCTAACGATGATTCGAACATAAGCGCCACGCACTTGAGGGGACACTAGTTCATGCTCATGGCTTATCGCGGCTTAAGCCGGCCCTGCCCCAACAACAATTTCCGCATGCCGATCAAGGCCTTGTCCCGTCTTTTTCTTTTAGGTGCGTTGTTGGCAACTTCCGGTTGCCAATACTTCAATTTTGGCCAGTCGACTTCATTCAGCGTTTCGCAAAGCGGCAACGCCGCCTTGATCGACTTGAAGCCGAGCCGGCCCGCCCAGATAGGGAAGCTGTCTCGCGCGGCTCCTGTTGTAAACGCCAACCCTTATCTTGGGAACGCTGCTTTCGTTTGCGGCCCAAGCGGCTTCGGACAGCAGTCGCATTGCTTCGCCAGAAGTTCTGGGTCGCTCGCCGAGAACATCTAGGCACGGCACGGCAATCTCGACCTGGCGTCATGATGGCGTTGCTTCGAGGCTTGCAGGATGATGCCGAAGGCATGCTTCCGCAATTTGACGAATGCAACGCCGGTTACAGAGCGCTGCAAGGCAAGACCTCACCGCCGACGGGCCGGGTAAGCGCCCTCGGTGGTTAACCGCTCGCAAAGGCGTGAGGTTAACGAAACGCTAATTTAGTTGACTGCGCGCGACACAGGTATATCTTTGTATGCGTTGGGTGTGCAATTTGGGCGAGCAGTCTGCGGTGGTGGCAACCGACTCGTGGATCGCGATTTAGGGGCGCAAGGGACGCTTAAGCGGCAGAGACAGGCCGTAGAGCAACAGCCCCGCGAACTCAGAAAATTATGACGCACATCAGTGCTGGCGGTTCCGCATATGCGGAGGAACCGCCTTTGTAACCTGGTCGGGCAAGGCCCGTCCCGGAACGGTAGTGTGTGTGCGTACGGGGTTGCCATGAATAGGGTCATCAAAGTTCTGAAGCCGGTGCTATCGGGTCGAAAGGGTATCGATCGCGGCCGAGCCCTGGTCACCGGCGGAGCGGGCTTCCTGGGTTCTCATTTGTGCGAGCGGCTGCTTGCGGACGGCTATGAAGTCATCGCCCTGGACAATTTCCGCACCGGCAAAAGATACAATCTAGCCAGCATCGCGCGGGACGCCTCTTTCACCTGCATCAGCCACGACGTTGTCGATACCCTGCCGACGGATATCGTCGTCGACGAGATCTACAACCTCGCCTGCCCAGCTTCGCCGCCCCACTATCAGGCCGATCCCATCCACACGTTCAAGACCAGCGTGCTCGGGGCGATCAACCTCCTGGAACTCGCCCGGCGCCACAACGCCAAGATATTCCAGGCTTCGACCTCCGAGGTCTATGGCGATCCGCTGGTGCATCCGCAGCCCGAAGGCTATTTCGGCAACGTCAACACACATGGCCCGCGCGCCTGTTACGACGAAGGCAAGCGCTCGGCCGAAACGTTGTTCTTCGACTATTCGAGAACTTACGGCCTCGACATCCGGGTCGCGCGCATCTTCAACACCTATGGGCCGCGCATGCAGCCCGATGACGGACGCGTGGTGTCCAACTTCATCGTCCAGGCGCTGCGCGGAGACGATATCACCGTCTATGGCAGCGGCACGCAGACGCGCTCCTTCTGCTATGTCGACGACCTCATCGAAGGGTTTGTTCAGCTGATGCGGTCGCCGACGGCGCCGAAACATCCGGTCAACCTCGGAAACCCCGGTGAGTTCACCGTCATGGAACTGGCCGAGCTCGTTCTCGATTGCACCAACTCCCGCTCGCGGATCGTACACAGGCCGTTGCCGGTCGACGATCCCCGACAGCGCAGGCCCGATATCAGCTTCGCCGAGCAGCAGCTCGGCTGGAAGCCAAAGGTCCCGCTGAGCGAGGGGCTGGCCTACACCGCGGGCTATTTCGAAGCCCTGCTGGGCCGCCGTCAGCCCGGAACCTCACGTGGTGGTCATTTGTCCTCCGGCGAGGCTTTGGCGCTATGAGTGCCCGACCCATCCTGGTGACGGGCGGCGCAGGCTTCATCGGCAGCCACACCTGCAAGCAGCTGGCGGCAGCCGGCTATCTGCCCGTGGTCTTCGACAATCTCAGCCGGGGCAACGAGCAGGCGGTGGCCTGGGGCCCGCTGGTGGTCGGCGATATCCGCGACCGCGGCGCGCTCGAGCGAGCCATCGCCATTCACCGGCCGCAGGCGGTGATCCATTTCGCCGCGCTTGCCTATGTCGGCGAGTCGGTCAGCGACCCCGCGGACTATTATTCGGTCAATGTCGGCGGGACGATCGCCGTGCTCGAGGCCGCACGGGCAAACGGCATCGGCAACATCATTTTCTCTTCCAGTTGCGCGACCTATGGCATGCCCGAGACGCTGCCCGTGCGCGAAACCTCGTCTCAGAACCCGATCAGCCCTTACGGCCGTACCAAGCTGATGGGCGAACAGATCATCAGGGACCATGGCTCGGCTTACGGTACGAAATACGCAATCCTGCGTTACTTCAACGCCTGTGGCGCCGACCCCGACGGCGAGCTCGGCGAATGGCACACGCCGGAAACCCATCTCATTCCCAGGGTGTTGATGGCGGCGTCCGGCATGATCGAGGCGATCGAGGTTTTCGGCACCGACTACGAGACGGCGGACGGCACCTGCGTGCGCGACTACGTCCATGTCAGCGACCTCGCCCGGGCGCACCTCAAGGCCCTGCTGCATCTGGAGGCCGGCGGTAAAAGCCTTGCGGTCAACCTTGGCACCGGCCGCGGGGTCTCGATCAGGCAGATCATGGACGCGGTCGAGCGGATCACATCGCGGCCCGTCCCGGCCATGTACAAGGCGCGCCGCCCTGGCGATCCGGCAGGGCTTTTCGCCGACCCCAGCCTTGCCCGCGAACAGCTGGGCTTTGTGGCGCAGCTTTCCGACATCGACACCATCGTGAGGACGGCCGCTCCCTTCTTCGGGCTAGGCCCGGCCTTGCCCAATTCCGGCGTTTCGGCCGCCGCGGCGCGCGCATTGCGCGCGCCGCGTGGCGCGAGCGTCAATCAGAAACGCCGGCCCGCAAGGCCGACGGTCGGCCCTGTGAGTAATGTGTCGGGGCGTGGGCTCGCTGAGTTCGGCTAAGGCCGTCTCAGCGAGCCTCCTATTTTTGCAGCCGGCTGCGCGGGCGCAATCTGGACGGAGGCCACGGCGAAACCGCCGAAGCCAACTCACGCTTTTCCTGGAATTGCTTCAGCTCTTGCTGTCGACCAGTTTGCGGGTCTCGTCGAACTGCGCGCCCTTGGTGTTACCCTGT
>NZ_RZTO01000371.1:0-5776 GCF_003997225.1 Mesorhizobium sp. M2C.T.Ca.TU.002.02.1.1 | reverse complement strand
TCAAAGGACTTCCCATGCTGCGAATTGTTCTGGCGTTTTTTCTCCTGGCTGCTCCGAGCCTTGCCCACGCGACCGACGCCGGCTGGGCGTTGCTGCGCGACGGCGGCCATGTCGTGCTGCTTCGCCACGCCTTCGTCACCGGGGCGACCGACCCGGCCAATTTCGACATCGGCAATTGCGCGACGCAGCTCAACCTGTCGGAGCGCGGCAAGCAGCAGGCAAGCCGCATCGGCGCACTCTTCGCGGCGCGCGCGGCGCCGATCGACCACGTGCTCTCCAGCCGCTACTGCCGTTGCCTCGACACGGCCCGCATCGCTTTCGAATCCGAACCGCAGCCCTTCGCGCCGCTCGACCTGCTCAAGAGCGACCCGGCCGAAAAGACCGCGCAGATGGAAGCGGTGATGAAGGAGATCCGCGGCTATTCCGGCTCCGACAATCTGGTGCTGGTCACGCATCTGGAAAACATCGAGGCGCTCACCGGCATAGCGCCGCGCGAGGGCGAGGCCGTGGTGGTGGCGCCGGAAGGCGACGCCCTCAAGGTGCTCGGTCGCGTCACTTTCTAAGGCGTCGCGCCGACCGGTGTTGCCGAAATACAACTCCTGGAAGACGCCGCAAATCCGTCGCAACAATGCCGCTTGCGACAACCCGTCGCAGGGTCTATAGGCGCGCTCCCGGTCACGAAAACCGAAGCGAGCACAACGGTTGGAGCTTTCGCCTCCGCCCGCGCAGGCGGCTTTGCCGCGCTGTGTACGGCGCCGTTTCGGGGACAGGGATTGCGGATGTAGCTCAGAGGTGAGAGCGCCGGATTTGGGTCCGGAGGTCGGGGGTTCGAGTCCCTTCATCCACATCGCGGATAGCTCAGAGGGTAGAGCATCAGATTTTAATCTGACTGTCGAAGGTTCGATTCCTTCTCCAACGGCCTGATAAGCCGACACCTTCAGGTGGTGTTATCCAAAACGGTCCGGGGACCGGAATGCGAGGATTTCACGGACGGCAGGGCTTCGGCCTCGCCGGCCCGCGACGTCCTGCGCCATCGGCTCGCGGCCAGGCCCGCGGTGACGATCAAGGCGCGGCGCGGCCGGCAAGGGAAGCTTCGGCTTCCGGCGCCCGCTTCGCCGCCCCGCGATCCACTCCCGAAGGCCCGCTGCGGATCGATGCCACCGGTCCCCGGATCATTCGTGCCCGGAACTGGGAAGAGACGACGTGGAACGAGAAACGAAAAGGATGATCGACGCATGACGTGACGCCTCGCATGGGGCCATGCCCGACAGGAGTTAAGACAATGAAGACCATTCTCGAAAAGGTTCTTGGACGCCAGCGCGTCCTCGTGAAGGAAAATGAACGTGCCGTCGCCCTCTACAAGGGCGAGATCCAGGCGATCCTGATGCCGGGCGAACATTGGCTCGCCAACCGGCGCGGAAACCTGGAAATTTCCAGGCACGACCTGAAGAACCCGGAATTCGTTTCGGCTTACGAGAAGGCGTTGTTCGACAAGCTCCCGGATGTGGCCGCGCGTCACTTCACCGTCGTCCGCACCGGGCGCACGGACGTCGCCGTCGTCGAGCGCGACGGCGCCTTGCATGCCGTGCTTACTCCGGACCGCAAGCTCGTGCTGTGGACGGATGCCGGCCCGTGGAAGGTGACGTCCGTCGACACGGCGGCCGATCTCGCTGTCGACCCGGCCTTGATGCGCCGGATCGGCCAGGCCCGGAAGACGGAACACGTGTTCCTCTATCCGGTCGTGGACGGCCAGGTCGGGCTGCTGTTCGTGGATGGCGTCTACACCCGCACACTGGAAGCGGGCGTGCATGCCTTCTGGAATGTCGGGCGCATGGTCCAGGTGAAGGTCGTCGACATCAAGCGCCAGTCGCTCGATGTCGCCGGGCAGGAAGTGCTGACCAGGGATCGCGTGACGATCCGCGTCAACATCGCCGCCGAATACCGGGTCGTCGATCCGGTGACGGCGGTGAGCACGGTGAAGGACTTCTCGGAAGCCCTCTACCGCGCCCTGCAGTATGCCTTCCGCAAGACGCTTGGCGCGCTCACGCTCGACCAGATCCTCGACAAGAAGGTCACGGTCGACGAGGACGCGGCGGCCAAGGTGCGCGACGACATGGCCGCGATCGGCGTCGAGGTCAGCGATATCGCTCTCAAGGATGTGATCCTGCCGGGCGACATGCGCGAGATCCTCAACCAGGTGGTTTCGGCCGAGAAGCAGGCCGAGGCCAACGTCATCCGCCGCCGCGAGGAGACGAACGCCACGCGTTCCCTCCTCAACACGGCCAAGGTGATGGCCGAGAACCCGGTGATGCTGCGGCTGAAGGAGCTCGAGGCTCTCGAGGCCATCGCCGGCAAGGTCGAGCGGCTCACCGTCCACAACGGGACGGGCGGGCTGCTCAACGATCTGGTGAAGCTCCGCGACTGATGCATGTCGCCCAAAAGCGGTTCCGGCTTTGGAACAACGACATGCATCGACATCGAAAGCTGACGCCGCGTAAAATGGGAAGGGCCGCCGGGTAGGCCGGCGGCCCTTCTTGCGTTTCCCTGGCCCCCTACCCATCTGCCCTCGGCGCATCAGGCCTTTTCCTGCAGGGAAAAACCGATTAGACAGCGCCCAAAGCAAGATGCGGACAGATTCCGCCCGCAACCCGAAGGAAGAGCCCTTGTCCACCACGTTCGAGAAAGTCGCCAAGATCATTGCCGACACCAGCGAGATCGATATCGACACCATCACGCCCGAGAGCCACACCATTGACGATCTCGGCATCGACAGCCTCGATTTCCTCGACATCGTCTTCGCCATCGACAAGGAATTCGGCATCAAGGTACCGCTCGAGAAGTGGACGCAGGAAGTCAATGACGGCAAGGCTTCGACCGACGATTACTTCGTCATGAAGAACCTGTGCGCCAAGATCGACGCGCTGGTCGCGGCCAAGGCCGCCTGAAGCGGCTGGGGCGCGGTCTTGACGCGCCCTGCCAGCTGACCCACAACAGCCGCCCCCGCAACAGGCACCCATGAGTTCTCACGACGTCGTCATCACCGGCATCGGCCTTGTCTCTTCATTGGGAGAAGGTCCCGGCGCGCACTGGCAGAAGCTGACGCAGCCCGGTTTCCAGCCGGTGCTCGATGCGGCGCGTTTCGCGCCCTACACCATCCACCCCCTGCCCGAGATCGACTGGAACCTGCAGATCGCCAAGCGCGGCGACCAGCGCCAGATGGAAACCTGGCAGCGGCTCGGCACCTATGCCGCGGGCCTCGCGTTGGACGATGCCGGCATCAAGGGCAATGACGAGCTTTGCACCACGATGGACATGGTGGTGGCGGCCGGTGGCGGCGAGCGCGACGAGGCCGTCGACGCCGCGATCCTTGCGGCCTCCGAGAGCCGCAACGACCGCGACGTGCTGCTCAACGAGAAGCTGACCACGGAACTGCGGCCGACTTTGTTCCTTGCCCAGCTCTCCAACCTGCTCGCCGGCAACATCTCCATTGTCCACAAGGTCACCGGTTCCTCCCGCACCTTCATGGGCGAGGAAGGTGCCGGCGTTTCGGCCGTCGAGACGGCGGCCGCCCGCATCCGCTCGGGACAGTCGACCCATGTTCTGGTCGGCGGCGCCTTCCAGACCGAGCATTCCGACATGCTGCTCGGCTACGAGCTTGCCGGCTACCTGCATCGCGGGCCTTGGAAGCCGGTCTGGCAGCGCCAGGGCTCCGAAGGCGGCGGCGTGGTAACGGGCTCGGGCAGCGCCTTCCTCGTGCTCGAACAGCGCGAGCACGCAAAAAAACGCGGCCGCAAGATCTACGCCGAGCTTGGCCCTGTTGTCTCCGGCCGCGCCAGGCGCCGGCAAGGCGAGTTGAATTCAGGGATTGCCGCGCTGTTGAAGCAGGCCCACCTTCCCGATGGCGACCTGCTGACGATTTCCGCCGCCTCCGGCGCGCACGTCGCAACCGCGGCCGAAAAAGCGGTGCTCGACGCCAACCCGGCTTTGGCCGTGCGCGCCTTCTCGACGCTGACCGGCCATATGAAGGAAGCGCAATTCCCCTTTGCGGTTGCGCTCGCGGCAATGGCCGTCGACCGTGGGGTCGGCTATCCTGTCTTCGATGCCACGGCGGAGCGCCCATTCGAAGGCGCCCCCAATTCCGTCCTTGCAACCGCGATCGGCTATCACCAATTCGAGGGTCTGGGGCTGATCAAGGTCGCTTAGAGCAATTCCAGGAAGGCGCGTAGCGGTTTTCCGTCCGGATTGCGTGAAAACAAGAGTTGGAGCGGTTTGGTGATTCTATGAAACGAACCGCTGAACCGCTCTAGAACGAGGCAATAGAACATGGCCAATCTTCGCGATCACATGGGTCGGCCGATTGTCGCGGTGACCGGCATCGGCGTGGTGACGTCGCTGGGTGTCGGCAAAAAGGACAACTGGGCGGCGCTGACCTCGGGCAAATCCGGCATCCATCCGATCACCCGCTTTCCCGTCGACCACCTCAACACCCGCATTTCCGGCATGGTCGACTTCCTGCCCTCGAGCTCGAAGGGCGCCAGCCACCTCACTTACGAGCTGGCCGAGACGGCGGCGCAGGAGGCCGTCTCGGAAGCTGGCCTCGATTCCGGCGATTTCGCCGGCCCGCTGTTCCTGGCCTCGCCGCCGGTCGAGCTCGACTGGGCCGACCGCTTCTCGCTCTATAATTCCGACAAGAATGACGGCGGCGCCGAAAGGCTGCTGCGAGTGGCGCGCGGGCTGAAGGAGCTCGACATCTTCGAGACCACGCAGTTCGGCTCGATCGCCGACCAGCTGGCCGACCGCTTCGGCACGCGCGGCCTGCCGATCACTTTGTCCACCGCCTGCGCCTCGGGCGCCACTGCCATCCAGCTCGGCGTCGAGGCGATCCGGCGGGGCGAGTGCGACAAGGCGCTGTCGATCGGCGCCGACGGCTCGGCCACCGCCGAGGCGCTGATCCGCTTCTCGCTGCTCTCGGCGCTCTCCACTCACAACGACATCCCGGAAAAGGCCTCAAAGCCCTTCTCCAAGGACCGCGACGGCTTCGTGCTGGCCGAGGGGTCGGGAGCGCTGGTGCTGGAATCGCTGGAGGCCGCCCTTGCCCGCGGCGCGACGATCCTCGGCATCATGCGCGGCTGCGGCGAGCGCGCCGACGACTTCCACCGAACCCGCTCCAAGCCCGATGCTTCGCCGGCGATCGCCACGGTGCGCGCTGCCCTTGCCGATGCGGGCCTCAGCGAAGACGAGATCGACTATGTCAACGCGCACGGCACCTCGACGCCGGAAAACGACAAGATGGAGCACCTGTCACTGTCGACGGTGTTCGGCGAGCGGGTCGGCTCGATGCCGATCTCTTCGAACAAGTCGATGATCGGCCACACCCTGTCCGCCGCCGGCGCGGTCGAGGCCGCGTTCTCGCTGATGACCATGCGCGAGAGCGTCATCCCGCCGACCATCAATTACGACAATCCCGATCCGGCTATTGTCCTCGACGTGGTGCCGAACAAGAAGCGCAACGCCGAAGTCGGCACGGTCTTGTCGAATTCCTTCGGCTTCGGCGGTCAGAACACTTGCCTTGTCATGGCGCGGGAACCGGTCTAAGCGGACTTTTTCAGCCAGACTGAACCGACAGGCCACATGCGCGCATTGCAACTTATCGAGGACCGCCGTCTCGAAACGGTGGACCTGCCGCCTCCCCCGCCGCCTTCACTGGGCGAAGTGACGCTCCGCATCAAGGCGGTGGCGCTCAACCATATCGACGTCTGGGGCTGGCGCGGCATGG
>NZ_RZTO01000370.1:0-5791 GCF_003997225.1 Mesorhizobium sp. M2C.T.Ca.TU.002.02.1.1 | reverse complement strand
GCAATGGTCTGATCCGCAGAACCTTCCGCGAGCCTATTCATCCAAAGATCAGACTGTCGCGGCCGCAAAGCGGCGCGATCCTCATATTCATGGAGCAACCATGTCCAATCTTCTTTCCATGGCGCAAGCCTTCGCCTTTCGCGGCGCGCCGCCCTTCCACCTCCAACATCGCGTCGGCCTCGCCGTGCTTACCCTGCTTTTGCTCGTCGCCTGCATTCCCGCCGCCCTCGCGCATGAGTTCAAGGTCGGCGATCTCGAGATCGAGCACCCCTGGTCGCGGGCGACGCCGCCCGGCGCCAAGGTGGCCGGCGGCTATTTCACCGTGACCAACAAGGGCAGCGCGCCCGACCGGCTGCTGTCGATTTCCTCCGACATCTCCGACAAGGCCGAACTGCATGAGATGAGCGTCAAGGACGGCGTCATGACCATGCGGCCGGTCGAGGGCGGGCTGGAGATCCCGGCCGGCGGCAAGGTCGCGCTGAAGCCCGGCGCCTATCACCTGATGTTCACCGGCCTGAAGCGACAGCCGAAGCAGGGCGAGAAGTTCCCGGCGACGCTGACCTTCGAGAAGGCCGGTAGCGTCAAGGTCGAGTTTGCCGTCGAAGGCATGGGCGAGACGGGCAGTGGCGATATGGACATGGACCACGCCGAGTAATCCGCCTGTTCGAAATCAGAGGGACAATTCATGAAGAAATATCTTTTGGCGGCGGGCGTGCTTTGCGCGTTCGGGACCAATGCCGCGCTCGCCCACATCACGCTCGAAACGCAGGAAGCGGCTGTCGGCTCGACCTACAAGGCGGTCTTTCGCGTGCCGCATGGCTGCGAGGGCAAGGCGACGACCGCGGTGCGCGTGCAGATTCCTGAAGGCGTGATTTCAGTGAAGCCGATGCCCAAGCCCGGCTGGACGCTGCAGACCAAGAAGGGCAAGTACGAGAAATCCTACCAGCTCTATGGCGAAACGCTGACCACCGGCGTCAAGGAAGTAGATTGGAGCGGCGGCAATTTGCCCGACGAGTTCTATGACGAGTTCGTGTTCCGCGCCTCGCTGGCGGCCGATCTGCCGGCCGGCCAGATGCTCTATTTCCCGGTGGTGCAGGAATGCGGCGACGCGACCGATCGCTGGATCGAGATCCCGGCGGCCGGCCAGGACGAGGACGCCTTGGAAACGCCGGCGCCCGGCATCAAATTGCTGCCGAAGAAATGATTTCTGTTGGCGCGCTCCATCGGGGCGCGCCACCATTTCCTGTTGTGACGGCATGAACGCAGCACAGCCTTCCTCGACGATCCGCCTGCATGCCGGCCTGCTTTCTTGGCTGGTGGCGGTGCTCGTGGCGATGGCGGTATTGGCCATGCCCGGCCGCGCCTTCGCGCATGCGGCGCTGGTCGCGACCGATCCGGCCGATGGCGCGGTGCTGACGCAAAGTCCCGCCAAATTCTCGCTGACCTTCAGCGAGCCCGTCTCGCCGCTGGTGCTGACACTCGTGCGGCCGGACGGCTCGCAGCTTGCGCTGACATCCTTCCGCCTCAACGACCAGACGGTCGAGATCGACAATCCCGAGACGCTCAAATCCGGCACGCATGTGCTCAGCTGGCGGGTGGTGTCGGTCGACGGCCATCCGGTCGGCGGCTCGGCGCTGTTTTCCATCGGGGCGCCAAGCGCGGCGCCGGTGGCGGGCGAAGCCGTCGACTGGACGCTGCGCGGGGCGATCTGGGTGGCCAAGCTCTTTCTCTATGCCGGCCTCTTCCTCGGCGCCGGCGGCGCGTTCGCGCTCGCCTGGCTGGCCGAAGACCGGCGCCGCGGCCAGCGCTTTGTCGCTGCGGCTCTGCTTTTCGGCCTCGTTGCAGCGCCGGTGTCGCTCGGCCTGCAAGGCTTGGATGGGCTCGGCGCGCCGCTCGCGCGCCTTGCGGCACCGACAGTCTGGAAGACCGCGCTGGAGACGAGCTACGTCTGGACGGTGCTGATCGGACTGATCGCGCTTGGCCTCGCGCTGCTTTCGCTCGCCGGGCCGGCGGGCTTTCGCAGGCTGTCGGCGAGCGCAGCGTTGCTCGGTGTCGGCGCCGCCCTTGCCGCGAGCGGCCATGCCAGTGCCGCCGAGCCGCAATGGCTGACGCGGCCGCTGGTGTTCCTGCACGGCACCGCAATAGCCTTCTGGGCCGGTTCGCTGGCGCCGCTCGGCCTGGCGTTACGGCAGCAGCCGGCGGAGGCAAAAGCCTTTCTGCGGCGCTTCTCCCGCGCGATCCTGCCGGTCGTCGCCGTGCTCGCCGCCAGCGGCATCGTGCTGGCAATCATCCAGGTTGAGCAGCCGGCAGCTTTGATCAACACGTCCTATGGCCGGCTGTTGCTCCTAAAGCTGGCCCTACTGCTTTTCCTGTTCACGCTTGCCGCGGTCAATCGCTGGACGCTGACGGCGCCCGCCGAGGCCGGCGACACCGAGGTGCAGCGGCGGCTGGTGCGCTCGATCGGTATCGAGGTGGTCATCGTGCTGGCCATCTTCGGCGTCGCCGCCGGCTGGCGCTTCACTCCGCCGCCGCGCGCGCTGGCGATCGCCGCGGCGCAGCCGGCGTCGATCCACATCCACACGCTGAAGGCGATGGCCGATCTCAGCATCACGCCTGGACATGCCGGCGAGGTCGCTGCTTCGATGATGATCATGACCGGCGATTTCGGACCGTTGGACGCCAAGGCGGTGACGCTGGTGCTGTCGAAGCCGGATTCCGGCATCGAGCCGATCACGCGGCCGGCGACGAAGCCGGGCGACGGGACCTGGCGCGTGGACAATCTCGTCATTCCTATCCCCGGGCGCTGGAACGCAAGGCTCGATATCCTCGTTTCGGACTTCGAGGTGGTCAAAATCGAGGCGCCGATCGATATCCGCGCAGAGTGAAATTGAAGGTGAATAGTGAATAGTGAATAGCAGGCGATTTCCGTTACCGCGTCGCGACGACGGTTGCCTGTCCATTCACTATTCACCATTCACCCTCTGTCTTCACCCTCGGTGACAACCAGTGCGACCTCGACACAATTCGGAGAGGCGGTTGACGCCGCCGCCAAGGCCCGTCATTCATCTTGCGAAACAGTGAGCATCGCCCGAAACGCGGCCACAACAAGCATTCGAAAGCAGGGAAGAAACGATGGAAAAAGCCGAAATCGGCCTGATCGGCCTTGGCACGATGGGTTCCAACCTGGCGCTCAACATCGCCGAGCACGGGCATCGCATCGCCGTCTTCAACCGCACGCCGTCGCGCACCGACGCTTTCGTCGAGAGCGCCGGCGCGCTGAAGGACATGGTCGTTCCCTGCTACAGCCTGGAGGAGCTTGCCGCGGCGATCCGCCCGCCGCGGCCGATCATCATCATGGTGCTGGCCGGCAAGCCGGTCGACGAGCAGATCGCGGCACTGCGCGGCGTGCTTTCCGACAACGACATCGTCATCGATGCCGGCAACGCCAATTTCCGCGATACGATGCGGCGCTTCTCGGAGCTGTCCGGCTCGGGCCTGACCTTCATCGGCATGGGCGTGTCGGGGGGCGAGGAAGGCGCGCGCCATGGCCCGTCGATCATGGTCGGCGGCACCGAAGAATCCTGGAAGCGCGTCGAGAAAGTGCTGACGGCGATTTCCGCCAAGTTCAAGGACGAGCCTTGCGCGGCCTGGCTCGGCCATGATGGCGCCGGCCATTTCGTCAAGACCATCCACAACGGCATCGAATATGCCGACATGCAGATGATCGCCGAGATCTACGGCATCCTGCGCGACGGGCTCGGCATGGCGCCCAAGGAGATCGGCAAGGTTTTCGGCGGCTGGAACCAGGGTCGGCTCAACTCCTACCTGATCGAGATCACCGCCAAGGTGCTGGCCGCCGACGATCCCAAGACCGGCAAGCCGGTGGTCGACATCATCCTCGACCGCGCGGGGCAGAAGGGCACCGGCAAATGGTCGGTCATCGAGGCGCAGCAACTCGGCATTCCGGCGACGGCGATCGAGGCTGCGGTGGCGGCGCGCGTATTGTCCTCGATCAAGGACGAGCGGCAGGCGGCGGAAAAGGCCTATGGCAATATCGGCGTCGAAAAGATCTCGGGCGACAAGGCCGCGCTGCTCAAGGACCTTGAGTTGGCCCTGTTCGCCGGCAAGATCGCAGCCTACGCGCAAGGCTTCGCGGTGATGAGCGGCGCCTCGAAGGAGTTCAACTGGAACCTGCCGATGCCGACCATCGCCAAGATCTGGCGCGCCGGCTGCATCATCCGCTCGCAGATGCTCGACACGATGGCCGAGGCCCTCGGTTCCGGCAGCGCTTCCACCAACCTGCTGATGGCGCCGGCCTTCATCGCCATGATGAAGGAGGCGCATCCGTCGCTCAGGCGCATCGTGGCGCGTGCCTCCGAGGCCGGCTCGCCGGTGCCGGCGCTGTCCTCGGCGCTCGCCTATTTCGACAGCTACCGGCAGGGACGCGGCACGTCGAACCTGATCCAGGCGCAGCGCGACTTTTTCGGCGCGCACGGCTTCGAGCGGATCGGGGAAGCGGGAGCGTTCCACGGCCCATGGGGCAGTGGGGCGGGGCACTAGCCCCGATAGGGCAAGACCTCGCTCGGCGTGCTGAGCGACTGTAGCGTGCCTGGATCGGCGCCGCCGATCCAGCCGAGCACGGCGCGGGCGAGCTCGGAGCCGGCGAGCCTAAAATTCTCGTTGACGACGAGCAGCTCCCGTCGGAACAGATGCAGCAGCTCCGACGATTGTTTCGACACCACGTCGACGTCGCGGCCGAGCTGCAGCCCGGCGTCCTCTATGCCGGCCACGATGGCAAGCGTCGCGGCGGCGGCGCTGCTGACGAAGCCGTCGGGCCGGTCCTTGCGCCGCATCAACTGCGCGGTCCGCGTCCTGATCTGCTCGATCGACTGGTCGATGGAGACGGTGTTGAACGGCACCTCCGAGGCGCCCACCTCGCTCAGCGCATCGGCAAAGCCGTTCACCGTATGGCCGTAATAGGTGAGGCCGACCGGCGGGGTGACGAGCGCCAGCCGGTTGCGGCCCCTGCCGGCGAGATAGCGGACGGCTTCGCCGGCAAAGGCGTAATTGTCGAAGTCGTGATAGGGATGCACCAGCCCCATGTCGGTGCGGCCATGCGTGGCGAAGGGAATGCCGTGCTCAAGCATGTAGCGCGCCCGCGGATCGTTGGGCTGGGTGCGTGAGATGATGACGCCGTCGGCCGAGCCCGTCTCGACCAGGTAGCGCACCGGGTCGAGCGGATCCTGCGAGCGTGAATAGGGCGTGACGATCAGATGGTAGGGCGTGTCGGCGATCACCTCGGTGACGCCGTAGATGATGTCCGAGACGAAGCTCATCAGCTCGTGCTCGGTGTTCAGCACAAGCGAGATGACGTTGGTCTTGCCTGTCCTCAAGCGCACGCCCGCGCGGTTCGGACGGTAGCCGATCTGCTTGGCGACGAGCTGGACGCGACGCCTGGTCTCGGCGCCGATCTCGGGCGCATCCTTCAGCGCGCGCGAGACCGTCGTGACGCCAAGCCCGGTCATGAAGGCAAGCGTCTTCAGCGTCGGCCGCTCCTTGCCCGACGCGTCGTCGTCGCCCTTCTTCGTTACCCGTCTATCCATTCGTCCCGCCCGTCAGGCGCATAGCAGCCGCGGGGCCGACCGGCAATCGTGCGGTGTTGACAATTGCGCGACCCTAGGCCCGCTGCTGGGTTCAATATACTGATACGTTACAGATTGCCAATCTTCGTGATTGACCGGCAAGATCGCGACCTTTTCACATCCGGGTCCGGAGGTGAGCTGAAAGCCCT
>NZ_RZTO01000036.1:0-16131 GCF_003997225.1 Mesorhizobium sp. M2C.T.Ca.TU.002.02.1.1 | reverse complement strand
GATCGAGGTCCCTTCGCTCCCGACCAGGCCGTTCTCATCGACCTGGCCAACCGGCGCTTCTACTTCTTCTTCATCGAGATCTGGCCGCAGGAGTTCTACTACGTCGCCGGCCTCCTCATGATGGCGGGCGTCGGTCTTTTCCTGATCACATCGACGGTCGGGCGAGCCTGGTGCGGATACACCTGTCCGCAGACTGTCTGGGTCGACCTGTTCCTTGTCGTGGAAAGGGCGATCGAAGGCGATCGCAATGCCCGCATGAAACTGGACGCCGCTCCCTGGAGCGCGCGCAAACTCTTGCTGCGCATAACCAAGCACGCCGTCTGGCTCGTCATCGCGGTAGCCACCGGCGGCGCCTGGATTTTCTACTTCGCCGATGCGCCCAAGCTGCTCGGCGAAGTCGTCACCGGTACGGCGGCGCCGGTCGCCTATGTCACGATCGCCGTCCTGACCGGCACGACCTATGTCTTCGGCGGACTGATGCGCGAACAGGTCTGCACCTACATGTGCCCCTGGCCGCGAATTCAGGCCGCCATGCTCGACGAAAACTCACTGACCGTCACATACAACGACTGGCGCGGCGAACCGCGTTCGCGCCATGCCAAGAAGGCTCTCGCCGCCGGTCTGCCGGCCGGCGATTGCGTCGATTGCAACGCCTGCGTTGCCGTCTGCCCGATGGGGATCGACATCCGCGACGGGCAGCAGCTCGAATGCATCACCTGTGCGCTCTGCATCGATGCCTGCGATGGTGTCATGGACAAGCTCGGTCGCGAACGCGGACTGATCTCCTACGCGACCCTGGCGGATTACAATGCCAACATGGCGGTGGCGACCGTGGGCGGCACAAATCCAGTCAATCCATCGCTGGTAAGAACAGCGAGTGGCGCTTTCGTCGACAGCCTGGCACATTTCCATCTGGGCAAGATCTTCCGGCTGCGCACCTACATCTATCTCGGCGCATGGTCGGCGATCGGCCTGGTGCTCGTCTATTCGCTGCTGACGCGCGAGCGGCTGGAGCTCAATGTCCTGCATGATCGCAATCCTCAGTTCGTGACGCTCTCGGACGGCTCGATCCGCAACGGCTATACGGTCAAGCTGCTCAACATGATACCCGAGCCGAGGACGATCGAGCTGACGCTGGAAGGCCTCGACGGCGGCGAGATGAGCATCGTCGGCATCGAGCAGCCCCCGAGCCGCTCATTCTCCATTGCGGTCGAGCCGGACCGGCTGAAGACGCTCAAGATCTTCATCAGGCAACCGGCCGACCAGATCAGGAAGCCGGCGCAAAGGTTCGAATTCCGCATCGACGACAAGGCAAGTTCCGAGACCGCCGAATATACCGCCACTTTCAATGCCCCGGAGCACAGCAGATGAACGCCGAAATGCGGAAGCCGCGCGAGTTCACCGGCAAGCATATGTTGATCTTCGTTCTCGCGTTCTTCGGCGTGGTGATCGGGGTCAACGTCACCATGGCCACGCTCGCCCGGAAGAGCTGGACCGGCCTCGTCGTCGAGAACACGTATGTTGCCAGCCAGCAGTTCAACGAAGAAGCGAGGAAAGGGAGGGCGCAGGCGGCGCTAGGCTGGACAGGCAAGCTGACCGTCGCCTCCGGCGAGGTCAGTTACAGCCTTGTCGACAGCCAGGGCAAACCGGTGCCGCTGCACGGGGTCAGGATGCTGTTCCGCCACCCGGCCTACGAGGCCGAGGACGAAGCTCTGACACTTGCGGCGGTGCCCGGCGACACTTCGGGGGACATGGGCACGTTTGCCGTTCGGCACACGCCCAAGAATGGCGTCTGGATCGTCGAGATCGATGCGGACGCCGGGCTGACGTCGCCGTTCCGTGACGTTCGCCGCATCATGATCTCGAATGGGGCCCTGCAATGAGTTGCTGCGCGCCAGGGGCCGAGATGGCATTGGAGGTTGCCGACGCGGCGTCCGCCGTGCCGTCCAGCGACGAAATAAAGCTGGCCAGCCGCACATTGGACGGGGGCTGTCGCCAGACGGACCTGTCGGTTCCGTCCGTTCATTGCGCAGGCTGCATCCAGGCGATCGAGGCAGCGCTGGCCAAGCTCGAAAACACCGATTCCGCCCGCGTCAATCTCTCGACCAAGCGAGTATCCGTTCGCTGGCGCGGAGAACAGGTCCCGCCGTTTTTCGCAGCGCTTTCGAGGCTGGGCTATCAGGCGCATCTGTTCGAGCCGGAAATCCAGGAAAAGGACAGGACACTCTCGGAGCTGATCCGCGCTGTCGCGGTGGCCGGCTTCGCGGCAGGCAACATCATGCTGCTCTCGGTATCGGTCTGGTCCGGCGCCGAAGGCGCGACACGCGACCTGTTCCACTGGTTGTCCGCGCTGATCGCCATTCCGGCTCTCGCCTTCGCCGGCGGCATCTACTTCCGCTCAGCCGCGAACGCGCTGCGCCATGGCCGCATGAACATGGACGTGCCGATCGCGGTGGGGGTTTCGCTGGCTTACGCGATGAGCCTCTACGAGACCATCACTCATGGCGAACACGCCTATTTCGACGCCTCGGTATCGTTGCTCTTCTTCCTGCTGATCGGCCGCACGTTGGACCATGTGATGCGCGAACGCGCGCGAACCGCCGTCAACGGCCTTTCGAGGCTCGCGGCGCGGGGCTCGATGGTTCAGCGGGACGACGGCACGCGCGAATACGTGCCGGTCGCCGAACTGATGCCGGGGATGCGCCTGCTTATTGCGGCCGGAGAACGCATACCGGTCGACGGCGATATCGTCAGCGGGAATTCCGACCTCGACTGCTCGATCGTCTCCGGGGAGAGCGCGCCAAAGGCCGTCGGGGCCGGCGCCCATGTCCAGGCTGGCACGCTCAACCTGACGGGTCCGCTGACGATGCAGGCAACCGCTGCGGCGAAGGACTCCTTCCTGGCGGAGATGGTCCGACTGATGGAGGCTGCGGAAGGTGGCCGCTCGCGCTACCGGCGCATCGCCGATCGCGTATCGGCGCTATACGCGCCCGTCGTCCATCTGGCGGCCTTTGTGACATTCCTCGGCTGGATGGTCGCGTCCGGCGATTGGCACCGGGCCCTCACCATCGCTATCGCCGTGCTGATCATCACCTGCCCCTGCGCGCTCGGCCTCGCGGTGCCGATCGTCCAGGTCGTCGCGGCCCGACGCCTGTTCGAGGCCGGCGTCATGGTCAAGGACGGTTCGGCCATGGAGCGTCTCGCGACGATCGACACGACTGTGTTCGACAAGACCGGCACGTTGACGCTCGGACGCCCAAAACTGATGAATGCGTCCTCCATCGATCCGACCATGCTTGCGATCGCGGCAGACATGGCCGCCCATTCCCACCACCCGTTCTCGAGGGCCATCGCCATCTATGCGGGGCACTCTGGCCAACCCGGTGTCGAATCCGTCGCCGAGCATCCGGGCTTCGGCGTCGAGGCCATAGCGGAGGGGAATACGTGGCGGCTCGGACGACGCGGATGGGCGGGCTGGAAGGCCCGCACCGGCGGCGAAGGCAAACCCGGCGGCTATGGCGGCACCGTGCTTTCCAGGAATGGGAACATCGTAGCCTGCTTCACGTTCGAGGACGCGCTTCGACAGGACGCTAGGGCAACGATCCAGCGGTTGAAGGATGCCGGGGTTTCGGTCGACATGTTGTCCGGAGACACTGCCAGGGCCTGCGACGAGGTTGCCAAATCATTGAGGATCGAAAGTTTCGTGCCGGCTCTGCTACCCTCCGGAAAGGTCGAGTGGATTGAAGCGCTGACCCGCGCCGGCCATAAGGTGCTGATGGTGGGCGACGGCCTCAACGACACACCGGCGCTGCGAGCGGCGCAGGTTTCGATGGCTCCCGCAACCGCGGCCGACATCGGCCGGCAGGCCGCGGATTTCGTATTCCTGCGCGAGAGCCTGTTGGCGGTGCCGCTCGCCCTGGATGTCTCGCGCAAGGCCGGCCGGCTCATTCGCCAGAACATCGCCATCGCGATCGTGTACAACACCTTCGCCGTTCCGATCGCCGTTTTGGGCCATGTGACGCCGCTCATCGCGGCGATCGCAATGAGCGCCTCCTCGTTGGTCGTGATCGCAAATGCGATGCGGCTTCACGCAACGTCGAAGACAGCGCCGGAGGCCGCGCCGGCCCGACGCCGCACCGATGTCATCAACGCGGTCCGTCCATGACCACGCTCGTCTATCTCATTCCGGTGGCCCTGTTCCTGGGAGCACTCGGTTTGTCCGGCTTCCTGTGGGCTTTGCGCAGCGGCCAATACGAGGACCTCGATGGAGCCGCGGAGCGGATATTGATCGAACCTGATCAGCGAGACGGCGAAGGCCGGCAATCGAACTGACGTAGATCAAGGCGGCGTCGTTCTCGATGTCCGAAAAGCGGTTGACGAAAAGCCGGAGATTTCGATGCAAGCTCGGGACATCATGACGACACCGGTGGTCACGATCACCGCCTCTGCCTCGGTCGCCGAAGCGGCGGATCTGATGTTGACCAGGAACATCCGCTGCCTGCCGGTCGTGGGAGACGATGGATCGCCGGCTGGCGTCATCAGCGAAGGCGATTTCCTGCGCCGAGGCGAACTTGGCACCAGACGGGGGCGGCCTCGCTGGCTGGAGTTTCTTGTCGGTCCCGGCAAGCTCGCTGACGAGTATGTCCGCTCGAACGGCCGCCGGGTGGGCGAGGTTATGACCACCAGCGTCGTTTCGGCAGCGCCCGGCACCTCGCTCGCCGAGATCGTCGAACTCATGGCGACCCACGACATCAAGAACGTACCCATCCTTGACGCGGGTAAGATCGTCGGCATCGTCAGTCGCTCCGATCTGATGCGCATCCTGCTTCGCGCTCTGCCCAAGTCAGGCTCTGCGACTGTCGATGACGAGGTCATCCGCAGGAACATTCTTGCCGAGTTGCGGGGGCAATCCTGGAGCGTCGGCGGCGACCTTATCGGCGTCACCGTCAAGAAGGGAGAGGTAGAATTGAATGGCGCCATTTTCGACGAGCGCCAGAGAAAGGCCGCAGTCGTCGCCGCGGAGAACATCGCCGGGGTCAAGAAAGTCACGGACAAGCTCTTCTACGCGGGACCGTTGTCGGTCGTGCTCGTCTCCTGACAAGCGTGCGTCGGCGTGTAGCGCTCGATGTCGGCCCGACCCTGGGCCGCAATGCGCTCGGGGCTTCCTGTCCAGCGTTAGACCGCAGCCGCGATCAACAACGGTCGAAGCAGCAGCAGCGCAAATCCAACAAGCGCCGCGCCCGCGACCTTGTCGGCTATCCGGCCGCCTCCGCCCAGCCACTTGCCCGGCAAAACCCATAGCGATCCTGTTATGGCGGTGATCCCGACAAGCATCAGCCAGAAGATGCCAAGTTCGTCCGGACCGGCATCCATCGGCACCATCGCCAGGCAATAGATGAAAGCCTTTGGATTGAGCGCGGTCGTTGCCAGCACGGAAACGCCGTCGCGGCGGCCCGGTGCACCGCCGGAATTGCCGGCCATCAGGCGCAGCCCCAGGACTGAAAGCCATCCAACCGCGACGAATTTCAGAATCTGGATGGCGTCAGCCGGCATCAAAGGGCGCGACAAAAGCCAGAAAGCCGCCGCGATCCCATAGCCGCACGCCTGTGCCGCCAGGAGCCTGGTCGTCTGCTCACGTTTGACCGCGCCCGCCATCAGGAGAGCGTTGGTTGGCCCTGGAGCGACAAAGAGCAGAAATGCTTCCAGAAGGAATAGATCGTTTGACATCAGTCAGCCGCCATGTGGCCTTCCGGGCTTGCTTGCTGCCCGCTCGCCAAGCAGCTCGTTGCGTCCAGCATCAAGGTTCAATCAGCGGACGGACTGCAATCGAGCGATCAAGTCGCTATTGCGGCAATAGGCCGGCGGATGATCGGCATGCGCGGTTTCGTCGAGCCAGGCGGCGCATTCGTCCTGGTGGCCGCAAGACCGGCACCGGTCAACGGCACGACTGGCGACGGCTGCGTGATCCGCCACAACTTTCAGCCGCCTGTCGACACCCATCTTCCGCATCATGCGTTCCATCAAGGCGGTTTTGGCGTCAGCCCCGATCAGATATTCGAGAAAGCTCATGTCGGCACACTCCTCAGACCGCAAATCATTGCCATCTCAGGCGGCGTGCGACGTTGATTTCGATCAACGAAAGAGCTGTCTGCCTGAGAGGACGTGACCTGAAGTGCAGATCATGCTCGGTGAAGCGGCCTAACCGACCGTGCCGAATATCGCGCCGATACCTGCGGTCAGGGCCATTGCCAGCGCTCCCCAAAAGGTGACGCGAATGGTGGCCTTCCATACATTGGCGCCGCCTGCCCTTGCGCCGATTGCACCCAGCACCGCCAGGAACAACAGCGACGCGACCGAAACGACGGCAACAAGTCGGGACGGCGGTGAAAGCAGCACCATCGCCAGCGGCATGATCGCGCCGATTGAAAACGCCGCCGCGGAAGCGAGCGCTGCCAATATCGGTCGTGCAGCGGTTATCTCGGAAATGCCAAGTTCGTCGCGGGCATGTGCGCCCAGAGCGTCCTTCGCCATCAACTGGTCAGCCACCTGCAACGCCAATTGCGGCTCCACACCCCGATCGATGTAGATCTGGGCAAGCTCGTGCCTCTCGAATTCGGGTTGGCTCGCCAGCTCTTTCCGCTCACGCGCGAGATCCGCATGCTCGGTATCGGCCTGTGAGCTCACGGATACATATTCGCCGGCGGCCATCGACATGGCGCCCGCCACCAGACCCGCGACGCCGGCTACCAGCACGCTGGCCGTGGTGGCATTGGCGCTCGCAACGCCAATGATCAGGCTGGCGGTCGAGACGATGCCGTCGTTCGCGCCGAGCACCGCGGCCCGCAACCAGCCGACGCGTGAAACCAGGTGATTTTCGGTGTGAAGACGACTCATCTAAGCAAAGGGACAGTTGTCGGTTCAGCTACGGTTTAAGTCCACATCGGCAAGCCAGGAAGGCAGCCCGACCGTTCATTGCCCCGCGATCCGAACAAATGCCTTGATCAAAGTCAATCGGCGACCCCGGTTCGGCGACCCGGTATTTTTCGCTAGCCAGAGCGCTGACAGCCAGTTGTCAGCTAGCTCATGAGATATTGCTCCTAACCTGCACGAAACGGCTCGGCCGGAGCGTGCTCGAAATCGGAACGATGCTCATGAAACAGATCGCCTTGTCCCTCTTCGTGATCGCCTCGTCCGGGGCCTATGTCTGGGATCAGGCGGGCAAGCTTCCCGACAACGATCTGATCGACACACAGGGGACCGCGGCCGCGGCGGAGCAGGCCACGTTGGCGCCGATCGCTCCGTCCTCTCCTGCCGGCCCGGTCCCGGCAGCGGCGGCAACCCTGCCGGCAGCTTCCCCGGTAAATGTGCCACGGGAGCCGGCGCCACGCACAACGGTCGAAGCCAGGAAGGATGCTTCCACGACGATTGCGGCCGCGGCACCGCGGCCTACCTTTGCCGACAGGCCGCCGGAGGTCACACTGGCACCGTCCCCGCCGCCGAAGCCAAAGGTGGAGCCCCTAAATACAAATGCCGCCCTGCCGCAGACGCCGTCTTTCGCGGTGACGCCTGCCGTCTACATTCCCATCCCGCAGCCGCGGCCGGACTATCCCCAACCGCGCATCCTCCATACCGGCATGAAGCTCGCGGCGCACGGTTATGCCGACGGGGTCTACACCGGCCCAGCCGCCGATGCGTATTACGGCATCATCCAGATCCAGGCGCTTGTCCAGGGTGGCCGGGTCACTGCACTCAAGGTGCTGAGATACCCCAATGACCGCCGTACCTCGGTCAACATCAACCGGCAGGCGTTGCCCATGCTGCGCGACGAAGCGATCAGCGCGCAAAGCGCCGATGTGGATATCATCTCGGGCGCGACGCTGACCAGCAAAGCCTTCATCCAATCGCTCGGCGGCGCCCTGAGGAAGGCTTCTTCCTGACTCGATGCGCGAAACCCGAATTCTGATGGGAATGCCGATCACGGTCGATGTCGGTGGTGCCGCCGGCTCGCTGATCGACTCCGTCTTCGGCTATTTCGAGCAAATCGATCGGCGCTTCAGCACCTACAGGACCGACAGCGAGATTTCCGCCATCAACCGGGGCGACGTTCCGGTCAAGGATTGGAGCGGCGAGATGATGGAAGTGCTGGCGCTGGCCGAGCGGACAAGAAGCGAGACAGGTGGATTTTTCGACATCCACAAGGCCGATGGCTCGCTTGACCCGTCCGGTATCGTCAAGGGCTGGGCCATTCGCAATGCAGCCGAAATTGTCCGTCAGGCGGGTGTTCGGGACTTCTTCATCGAAGCGGGCGGCGACATCCAGTCCTTGGGCAAGAACGCTTCCGGGCAAGACTGGAGCGTCGGCATCCGCAACCCCTTCAAGACGGATGAGATCATCAAGGTCGTCTATCCGCGCGGGCGCGGCGTCGCCACGTCGGGCACCTATGCGCGCGGCCAGCATATCTACAATCCCCATGAGCCTTCCGACGCTATCACCGACATCGTCAGCCTGACGGTCGTCGGATCCGACGTGCTCGAAGCCGATCGCTTCGCCACGGCAGCCTTCGCCATGGGCCGGGATGGTATTCTCTTCATCGAGCAGACTCCGGGGCTGGAGGGATATGTCGTCGACATCAACGGCCGTGCCACGCCGACAGGCGGATTCGGAGACCTTTGCGAACCATGATCAAGGCAGTCGACCGGTTCCTCGATCACCTGACCATGTACCGGCTGGTGCTCTACTACCTGATGGCATTGCTGGGTGCGGCCTTTGCCTTCGGCTTCCTTCGGCTCGTTCCGCATGATCCGCTCGCGCTCACTTTCACCACTGCCCTGACAGTCGGCGCCTGCTGGCTCACCAACAAGGCTTTCGCTCTGGTCTTCGAGGTCCCGGCAAACAACGAATCCGTCTATATCACAGCGCTCATTCTGGCCCTCATCGTCGACCCGGTCGCCGTCACGGACCTGACGGGCATCGCGGCAATTGCTTTCGCCTCTGTTTGGGCGATCTCATCGAAATACATTCTGGCCGTTGGTCGAAAACACCTTTTCAATCCAGCGGCCGTCGGCGTGGCGTTGTCGGCACTGTTGCTGAACCAGCCCGCCACCTGGTGGGTCGGTGGCAATCCATGGCTGCTTCCCCTTGTCCTCATCGGCGGGATTCTGGTCGTCCGCAAGCTTCGCCGCCTGGACCTTGTCGCGACATTTCTGGTCGTGGCCCTGGCAACCGTCCTGGCAACAACCGAGCCAGCGCAATATGCCGCTGCCTTCAAAGAAACGTTGAGCTCGTCGCCGCTGTTGTTCTTCGCCTTCGCCATGCTGACCGAGCCATTGACGGCGCCCGCACAGCGCTGGCCGCGGATCGCCTTTGCGGCCATCGTCGGCTTCCTATTCGCACCCAACATCCATGTCGGTTCGCTCTATTTCACCCCCGAACTTGCGCTCCTGGTCGGCAATCTATTCGGCTTCTCGGTAAGCCCGAAAGGGCGCTTCATCCTAACGTTGGAACGCATCGAGCAAACCGCAGCCGACAGCTATGATTTCATCTTCAGGTCACAGCGAAAGCTTGGCTTCCAGGCGGGCCAGTACCTTGAGTGGACGCTGGGCCTCGACCGTTCCGACAATCGCGGAAACCGGCGTTATTTCACCGTCGCCTCATCGCCTACCGAGCAAGCAGTGCGGCTTGGCGTCAAGTTCTATCCGCAATCGAGCGCTTTCAAGCGGGCGCTGGGCACCATGAAGCCGGGCGCCACGATCCACGCTTCACAACTGGCCGGCGATTTCACGCTGCCGTCCGATCCGAAAACCAAGATCGCTTTCCTGGCGGGCGGCATCGGCATCACGCCGTTCCGCTCGATGCTGCAGTATCTCGTCGACCGCAAGGAAGCGCGGCCCATCGTCGTCCTCTACGGAACAGAGGGACAAGACGACATCGCCTATCGCGACGTGCTTGGCTCAGCGAGACGCGAGCTGGGCATAAGGACGTTCCATGCCGTCGCCAAAGGTGCCGAGCGCGGCCAGTACCCTGGTTATATCGACGCGCGCCTCGTGCGCCTCACCATGCCCGACTATCTCGAACGCACATTCTACATTTCCGGCCCGCAGGCGATGGTCAAGGCGTTACGCCAGAAGCTTTTGGCCATGGGCGTCAGCCGTTCGAAGATAAAGGTCGACTATTTCCCCGGTTTTGCCTGAGGCTCAGCCATGCCGAGGGAGGTAAATCGTCACGACCAGACCCGGACCGGCGTTCGCCATTGCAAGGCGGCCGCCATAGGCTTCGACGATATCCGAGACGATCGCCAGGCCGAGACCGCTGCCACCGCCCGTGCTGTCGAGCTGGACACCCCGCAACAAGGCGGCATTCCGGGCGGCCTCTGGAATGCCCGGCCCATCGTCGATGACTTTGATGATCACCTCGCCGGCGTTTGCGGATGCCCTTACATGGACCTGGGATTTCGCGAAGCGCGTCGCGTTTTCCACCAGATTGCCGAGAATCTCGGATAGATCGCCTTCTTCGACCGGCGCGATGAAATCCTCCGCGACGTCGATCGCGAACGACAGCTGTTTGCCCTTTGGCGTGCGTTTGACGACGGCAACGACGCCCGTCGCCACCTCCCGGACAAGGCAAGCGGCATCGCCGGAAACGCCAGGCGCCAGACGAGCGCGCGCCAACTCCCGCTCGACATGGCGACGAATTGCGCCGGCGCTTTTCTCGATCTCGTCCGCAAGTTCGGTCTCGCCTTTCTTGCGCAGGGTGCGGATATCGGCCGACAGGACCTGCAGAGGCGTCTTGAGGCCGTGCGCCAGATCGGTGGCGCGCGAGCGTGCGCGAGACAGGGCCTTCTCCTGAGCGGCGAGCAACCGGTTGATTTCGTCTGCGAGTGGTTGCACTTCGCTCGGCGCGGCCACATCGAGACGGGCCTTCCGCTGCGCAATCACGTCCCTGACCGCTACTCGCAGGCCTCCCAATGGCGCCAGACCGACGGTGATCTGGATGAAGAATGCCCCCATCAGGGCGACGGCGAGGACCATAAGCGCCGGTACGAGGTCACGGACATATTCGCCTACCGAGACTTCGACGTTACGATGATCTTCGGCCACGACGGCGCGAAACGCCCGTCCGTCGGCATCGGTGATGGTGCGCATGACCGCAACGGTAAGCTCGCCACCCGGCCCCGTGAGTTCTGCCTTGCGCAGCTCACCACCGGCTTCCTGGCCAGGTAAGGCCAGCGTGGCGTCCCAAAGCGAACGCGATCGCACCAAGTTGTGCGTGGCCAGGTCCTCCACTTGCCAGTAATGCCCGGACAGCGGAATGGCGAAGCGTTGGTCGGATAGCGTCGAAGCGACCGACAGGCGGCCATCGCCCGCGAAACCCGTCGCGCCGATCAGCTCGTTGAGATCGACGGTCAGCTCGCTGACAACCCGCCGCTCGACGTTGAGCTCGAACAGATAACGCAGGCCGACGCCGGCTATGCCAAGCGCGATCACAATCGATATGGCTGCGGCCGACCATAGCCTTAGGCGGATCGAATTGCGCATCAGCCGGGCCAGCCGGGCCCGTCCGGCACGAAATATCCGAAGCCGCGTCGGGTTTCGATGACATCGCTGCCAAGTTTTCGCCGCAGACGCGCAACGATGACTTCGATCGTGTTCGGGTCGCGTTCGTTGTCGGAACTGTAAAGATGCTCCGCGAGCTCGGTCGGCGCGACCACACGACCGGCATGATGCATCAGGAACGCGAGAAGCCGATACTCGAGCGGCGAAAGTGCCACGGGAATGCCGCGAAGCGAGATGCGCATCTGGCGCGTGTCGAGCAACAAGGGGCCCGACGTCAGGACTGGCGCCGCCTGCCCGCTTGAGCGGCGCAGGATGGCGCGCAATCGTGCGAGCAGTTCCTCCATTTCAAAAGGCTTGGGAAGGTAATCGTCGGCACCGGCGTTGATGCCTTCCACCCGCTCGGTCCACAGTCCGCGCGCCGTCAGGATCAGCACCGGAAAGCGCCGGCCATTGGCGCGCCAGCGCTTCAGCACCGTGAGGCCGTCGAGCTTCGGCAATCCCAGGTCGAGGATCGCCGCATCGTAGTTCTCGACGTCGCCCGCAAACCAGGCGGCTTCACCATCGCTCACGATATCGACGGCCATGCCCGAGGCCTTCAAAACCGCCGCGATGTCGGCCGCAATGCGCGGTTCGTCTTCTGCCACGAGGATCTTCATTTGTGGTCGCCTTCATTGCTCAAAACGCCGCCGGCGCCGGCATCGATATCAACGACCCTGCGCCGGCCATCGGCTGCAACCACCTGGAATCGATAGATCCACTTGCCTCCAGCGCGGATGAGGTCGATCGCAACGATCTCACCGGGAGCCCTGGCGCGGACAATGGCCATGATATCGGCAAGGCCCTCGATTTCGCCACGCTCATAGAGGTCGCGCGCCCGATCATGGTCATCGTCGTCGTCCTGCGCCCGGACGGCCAACGGCGTGGCCAGCACAAGTGCGGCCGTCCCCAGGGCGGCCAGGCGCATCAAAGCGGTTTTCATGGAGGAGAGCTGTCGCATGCCGAAGCTGTCAAACCGCTGTCAATCATCGTCAGCCGGCGGCAAGGAGCACGTCTCTATCAAGGGCCGCCGCGCCCGATGACGGGCGCGCAAAGAAGGATTTGAAACCATGCGCAATCTTCCTGTCCTGCTTGTCGCTCTTGGAGGTCTGGCCGCCTTTGTCCTGCCCGCAGCCGCAGAATCCGACCATGAATCGTGCGCGGCCGCATCCCCCACATCTTCCTCAACAATCGACCTCGAGGCCATCCCCATGATGAGCGCCGCCGCACCCAAGGCGGTGACGGGCATCGGCGACGAAGAATGTGACGGCCGCATGTCCGCATCAAGCGCGCGCAGCGAACGAGCCGACGAACCCGGCAATAGCGACGACTGATTGTCCATCCGACCGACTATTTGCTCAGTCTTTCTGGAGAATATCTGCAATGCCTGAAATTCAGCATATCCATCCCATTCTGGTGCATTTTCCTATCGTGCTGATGTACACGCTCGTGGTCATAGACCTCGCCGCGCTCGCGAACCGCAACGCCGTTACGACACGCAGTGGCGTGGGTACGATTTCCAGTTTTGCGGCGGCGGCCGCGGGAATATTCGCCGTCAGCACCTGGTTCTTTGGCGGCATCGCCCTCGACCATGCCGAGGCCGCGGGATTCAGCAGCCAGATAGCCGAGATTCATGAGGGCCTGGGCGGGATCAGCGCCCTGGCCTTTCTGGGCTGGGGTCTCTTCCGTCTCGCGCTGTGGGTGCGCAATCGCGAACTGAAAACGCTGGGGCCAGCCATACCCGCCATTGAAGTTGCCGGCGCGGCCCTGGTCACGGTAACAGCGTATTACGGTGGGCAGCTGGTCTACGACCTTGGCGTGAACGTCACCAGGGCCGCCGTCGGCGGTTGACGTCGTAGTCTTGGACCTTGGGCCGCTCACATCCATCCGCATCCTTCGGCTCAGCTAGGGATGCGGATCGACGCGACCGGGCGCGGATTTGACCCGGAACTCTTTCGTCCAGGCTTGCTTCGATTGCCGTGATAGAAAAGCCGGATCTTGGTGACCTCGGACACAACCACGTACAGGGCGCTGATCGCGAGCAGTCCGGTCAGCACTGGTCCTGCCAGAGGCACAAATCCAAACCAATTGGCGAACGGAGCGTAGGGAATAGCGATAGCGATAGCGCCGACACAAACGGCAAGCCCCGCAAGCAAGCGGCTGGGACGGCTGTTCCATGGCCTCATATGGGTACGCACGATGAAAAGGATGGCAAGTTGGGTCAGCACCGATTCGACGAACCAGGCTGTCTGGAACGTGGCTGCTTCGGCGTGTACCACCAGCAGAAGGAACGCGAAGGTCGCGAAGTCGAACGCGGAGCTCACCAGTCCGAAACTGACCATGAAACGTCTTATGAAGTGGATGTCCCAGTGCCGTGGTCTGCGTAGTTGGTCGATGTCGACATTGTCGCCAGCGATCGCTAGCGACGGAATGTCGGAAAGAAAATTGTTCAGCAGGATCTGCTTGGCCAGCAGCGGCAGGAACGGCAGGTAGAGCGAGGCCGCGGCCATGCTGATCATGTTGCCGAAATTGGCGCTGGTCGTGATGGAGATATACTTCATCGTGTTGGCGAACGTTTTCCGGCCATCGTCGACGCCTCTCACCAGCACGCTCAGGTCGCGCTTGAGCAAGATGATGTCCGCCGCCTCGCGCGCCACATCGACAGCCGTATCGACCGAAATGCCGATGTCGGCTTCATGAAGCGCCGGCGCGTCGTTGATTCCATCGCCGAGATAGCCGACCACGTGGCCGCTCCGGCGCAACGCCTCGACAATGCGCTCTTTCTGGTTCGGATCGATCTCGACGAAAAGATCGGTATTGCGGACGCCGGCCAGAAGCCCGTTCTTCGTCAGCTTCGACAGGTCCTCGCCGGTCATGATCCTGCCGGCGCGGAGACCCACGGCCTCGGCCAGATGCGCTGCGACATAGCGGTTGTCGCCGGAAATGACCTTTACGCCGATACCACGGTCGGCAAGTGCCGACAGTGTCTCCCGTATCCCCTCCTTTGGCGGATCGAGAAACAGGAGGAACCCCGCGAACACCATTTCAGTCTCGTCGTCGCGGCTGAAGCCTGTCTTGCTCTGAAATCGCCGGATCGCCAGACCGAGGACGCGATACCCTTGCGCGCTCCAGTGCCTGAATCGCTCATCGATCGTCTCGCGTTCCGCCGCGCCGAGGGGTGCCGAACCATGCGAACCTTGCACGAAGCCACAAGCCTCAAGGACGTTCTGCACGGCTCCCTTGGTGATAAGGATCTGTTCGCGCTCGCCGTCCTGCACGGCGACCGACAAGCGCTTGCGAACAAAATCATAGGGGATCTCATCGATCTTGGTGAAGCCGGACAAATCCTCCTGTCCATGCGGTGCGCTCGCAATCGCCTCGTCGAGAGGATTCTTCAGGCCCGTCTGCAAAGTCGCATTGAGCCGGGCCCAAAGCAGCACGTCTTTCGACGAATTGCCCTCGACGTCGAACGATCCATCGAGGTGAATGACGCCCTCCGTCAGCGTTCCGGTCTTGTCGGTGCACAGCAGATCCATGCTGCCGAGATTCTCGATCGCATCCAGACGACGCACGATGACACCGCCGGCGGCCATCGTCCGAGCGCCCCGTGCCAAGGTTACGCTGATGATCGCCGGAAGCAGTTCGGGCGTCAGACCAACCGCCAGCGCCAGTGAAAACAACAGGGACTCGATGAAGGGCCGGTTGAGCATCACGTTGACGAAGAACACCAGGATGACGATCACAAGCATGATCTCGGTCATCAGATATCCGAACATCCTGATGCCGCGAGCAAACTCGGTCTCGGGTATCCGTCGCTCCAATGCTTCGGCGATCGATGCGAATTCGGTCTGCGTCCCCGTGGCGACGGCCAGCACCTTCGCCGTTCCGCTGCGAACGGACGTGCCGGTGAAGACGGCATTGGTTCGCTGGGTAATGCCGGCCTCGGGCGCGGAGCGGCCCGCGGACTTCACGACGGGAAAAGTTTCGCCGGTCAGAACGGATTCGCTGACGTTGAAATCCCGCGACTCCAGGATGACGCCGTCGACAGGGATGAGATTGCCAGCCGACAGGCAGACGACGTCGCCAGGAACAATCTCCCCGACATCGACGGTGCGTTCGAAGCTGTCCCGCAGCACGGTGGCCTTGCGGGAGATGCGCTGTTGCAGCACCTCCATCGCTCGAGACGCGCCATATTCCTGAGTGAAGCTGAGGGCGCAGCTGGCAAGCACGATCGCGCCGATGATTGCAGCTTCATGCCCCTCCCCGACGAACGCCGAAACGGCGGCGGCAAAGACCAGGATCAGGACCAGTGGGCTGCGAAACTGGCGCGCGAATACGCTCAGCGCCGATCCGCCGGATCGAGGCGCCAATTCGTTGCGACCGAATTTGGCCAGCCTGGCTGCTGCATCGACGCGCATCAGGCCGGAAGTGGAGGTCTCCAGCCGGCCGACCAGCTCATCCGTTTCGAGCGACCAGTAGGCAGGCCCGACACGGCCAGAAAAGCGCCTGATCGATTTCTCGTCACCCGCCATGCCCCCCGGCC
>NZ_RZTO01000369.1:0-5796 GCF_003997225.1 Mesorhizobium sp. M2C.T.Ca.TU.002.02.1.1 | reverse complement strand
GTCGACGAGGCCGACAACAAGGTGTCGGTGCTGGGCTTCATACCATTGGCCTGGCTGCTTCTGTCGGCTGTGGTCGTCGCGGCCGGTTTCGAGCAGGCGATCCTGGCGCTACTGCCGGTCTATGGAACGCATCACGGCATTCCGGAAGCGCGCATGTCGGCGCTGCTGTCGGCGATGATCGCCGGCAACATCGCCATGCAGGTGCCGCTCGGCCTGCTCGCCGAAAGGCTGACGGCGCGGCTGGTGCGCTTCGGCTGCGTCGCCGTGACCGTCCTTGGATGCGTGCTTTTGCCGGCGCTGATCGAGACGCCGCTGATCTGGGTATGCGTCTTCATCTGGGGCGCCGTTTCCTACGGCATCTACACGATGTCGATCATCGAGCTCGGTGAACGTTTCACCGGCTCGGCGCTGGTCGCCGGCAATGCCGCCTTCTCGCTGATGTGGGGTCTCGGCGGCATCGTCGTCCCGCCGCTCGCCGGCGGCGTGATGGATGTTATCGGCGCCGCCGGCCTGCCGGTCACGCTGGGTGCGATCTGCGCCGCGCTGGCGGCGGCGACGGTCGTGCGCAGGCGGGTTTTGTAGCCGATCCCGCCACGGCTCTTGAATATCGGCGCAGCGAACGCGATGTAGGCGGGGCCGCCAGATGGAGACCCGCATGACCAGCACGATGACCAAGACCCAGCCCGAATTGACCGCTGACGATCCCTTCCTCTGGCTGGAAGACCGCAACGGCAAGGAAGCGCTGGACTGGGTTCATCGCCAGAATGCGCTTACCGTCGCCGAATTGCAGGGCGATCCTTCCTACCAGGCGACTTTCGAAACCGCGCTCGACCTGATGACCGCGGAGGACAATATCCCGGTCGGGGCAGCACTCGCCGACTATGTCTATAATTTCTGGCAGGACAAGACCAACGCGCTGGGCCTGTGGCGGCGCACGCCCGTCGCTTCCTACAAGACCGAGAAGCCGGAGTGGGAAACGATCATCGACTTCGACCAGCTCTCGGCGAAAGAGGGCATTAAATGGGTATTCGGTGGGGCGAGCCGGCTCTATCCGGATTTCGACCGCTGCCTGCTCTACATGTCGCCGGACGGCGGCGACGCCAGCGAGATGCGCGAGTTCGACATCGCGACGAAATCCTTCGTCGAGGACGGATTTCGCGCTCCGGCATCCAAGTCGGGCTTTTCCTGGCTGGACAAGGACACGGTGCTCGTCTCGGCTGCTTTCGAAGAGGATGACAAGACACAGTCCGGCTATCCGCGCGTGATAAAACTCTGGCGGCGCGGCACCAAGCTCGAGGACGCAACGCCGATCTTCGAAGGTGAGAAGCAGCATCTCGCGGTCGGCGGCGGCGTCGAATATGACGGCGAAAGGCGGCATGTGCTGCTCGGCAAGACGCTCGACTTCTTCACCTCGCACAGCTTCCTGCGGCTGGTTTCCGGCGAGAACCGGCGCATTCCGCTGCCCGACGACGCCACCGACACGGCGATCTTCAAGGGACAGCTGATCTTCGGCGTGCGCAGCCCCTGGACGACCCCGGACGGCACGCGCTGCCTGCCCGACGGGCTTTACTCCCTCGATTTCGACCGCTGGATCGAGAGCGGCGCGTTCGGGCCGTTCGAAACCGTGCTCGCGCCTGCGCATCGCGTTTCGATCGCCGGGCTCGCCAGGACGCGGGATCGGTTGTTCATCAACCTGATGGACAATGTGCGCGGCAAGGTCATCGCCTGCGACCGCACCGCCGATGGCTGGTCGCTGAAACGGATCGCGCTGCCCGACAACGGCAATGTCGGCATCAGTCATGTCGAGCATTTCGGCTCCAGCGTCTCCTTCTCCTTCACCGATTTCCTGACGCCGAGCTCGATCATCTGGTCGGACGACAATGGCGAGACGCTGCAAACGGTGAAATCGCAGCCGGCCCGCTTCGATGCCTCGCCCTATGTTTCGGAACAGTTCGAGGCGCGCTCGAAGGACGGCACGATGATCCCGTATTTCGTCGTGCGGCGGCGCGACCAGAAGGGGCCGGTGCCGGCGCTGCTTTACGGCTATGGCGGCTTCGAAGTGCCGCTGCTGCCCGGCTATGCCGGCATTCGCGGCAAGCTCTGGCTGGACAATGGCAACGCCTATATCCAGGCCAATATCCGCGGCGGCGGCGAGTTCGGTCCGGCCTGGCACCAGGCGGCGCTGAAGGGCAAGCGACAGAACGCATTCGACGATTTCGCGGCCGTCGCCGAAGATGTCGTCAGGCGCGGCATCACCACGGCGGCGCAGCTCGGCATCCAGGGCGGCTCCAATGGCGGTCTGCTCACCGGCACCTCGCTGACACAGCGGCCGGAGCTGTTCGGCGCCGTCATCATCGACGTGCCGCTGCTCGACATGCTGCGCTATACCGAACTGCCGCCCGGCGCCTCGTGGATCGCGGAATATGGCGACCCATCGAAGCCGGAGGAGGCGGCCTGGCTCGCCGCCTATTCGCCCTACCAGCATATCGCGGCCGATGCCGCCTATCCGCCGGTGCTCTTGATGACATCCACCGCCGACGACCGTGTCCATCCCGGACATGCGCGCAAGATGGCGGCGCGGCTTAAGGAGGCCGGCCATGGCCGGACGCTGTTCTTCGAAGAGACCGAAGGCGGCCATGGCGGGCGCGGCGATCGCCGGCCGCAGGCGGCGCAGACGGCGATGCGCTACATCTTTCTGCAGCGGTCGCTCCGTAAGCCTGCATGACAGGGGTGGCTTGAATTTTGGACCCCGGGCGGCATAAGCTGTCGCCATGATCCGTTTCAGCACTTCTGGCGCCTTCGGGGTCGCGGTGACGCCGTCACCGCGGACCCTTCGCGCCGAGCTGTTGCGGCTGTGCGCCCGCATCGGCTATTCGCCGCCTGCCGTCCTCTGAGAATCCGCCCCGGCCGTTGCCGGATTGATTCAAGAGGAAAGATCAAATCCATGACCTATCAGAACTATTCGCTGAAGCAGCTTCAGCAGATCGACGCCGCGCATCATCTCCACCCCTTCACCGACCACAAGGAACTGCGTGAGACCGGTTCCCGCATCATCACCCATGCCAACGGCCCGTTCATCTACGATGCCGACGGCACCGAAATCCTCGACGGCATGGCGGGCCTGTGGTGCGTCAATGTCGGCTATGGCCGCGATGAGCTGGCCGAGGCGGCTTACGCGCAGATGAAGGAGCTGCCTTACTACAACTCCTTCTTCAAATGCTCGACGCCGACCCCGGTGCTGTTGTCAAAGAAGCTGGCGGAACTGGCGCCGAAGCATGTCAGCCAGGTTTTCTACGGCTCGTCCGGCTCGGAAGCCAATGATACCGCGCTTCGGCTCGTCCGCCATTACTGGGCGCTCGAGGGCAAGCCCGAGAAGAACCGCATCATCTCGCGCAAATCAGCCTATCACGGCTCGACGATCGCCGGCACGTCGCTGGGCGGTATGGAGCCGATGCACAAGCAGCTCGGCGGCGCCGTGCCCAACATCGTCCATGTGATGATGCCCTATGCCTATGAGCTGGCGCTGCCCGGCGAAAGCGACCATGATTTTGGCATCCGCGCGGCCAAGGCGGTCGAGGACGCGATCCTGGAAGCCGGCGCCGACAAGGTGGCCGCCTTCATCGGCGAGCCGGTGATGGGCGCGGGCGGGGTGAAGATCCCGCCGATGAGCTACTGGCCGGAAGTTGAGCGCATCTGCCGCAAATACGACGTGCTGTTGATGCTGGACGAAGTCATCACCGGCTATGGCCGCACCGGCGAATGGTTCGCGGCGCAGACTTTTGGGGTGGAGCCCGACACGATCACCACCGCCAAGGCGCTGACCTCGGGCTACCAGCCGCTGTCGGCGCTGCTGGTCGGCGACCGCGTCGCAAAGACGCTCGTCGAGAAAGGCGGCGAGTTCTATCACGGCTACACTTATTCCGGTCATCCGGTGGCCTGCGCGGTTGCGCTGAAGAACCTCGAGATCATCGAGAAGGAAGGGCTGGTCGACCGGGTCAAGAACGACACCGGTCCCTATTTCGCGCAGGCGCTTCAGGAGCGCATCGCTGGGCACAGGCTGGTCGGCGAGGTGCGTTCGATCGGCCTGATGGGCGCGATCGAGATCGTCAAGGACAAGGCGACCAAGGAGCGCTATCTGCCGTCGGGAAGCGCCGCGGTCGTCGTGCGCGACCATGCGATCGCGAACGGCATGATGCTGCGGGCCACCGGCGACACGATGATCCTGTCGCCGCCGCTGATCTGGACGCGCGACACGATCGACATGGCCTGCGAGCGGATCGCCAAGGCGCTCGATCTCGCGGATGCCGATTTGCGCAAGCGCTGAGCGATTATTCCCCGGGCGCTCCCGATTGGGCGCCCGGTCCATTCCTGGACATATCGCGTGGCGTCCCCAAAACGCAAAAACCGCGTCCCAACGGGAACGCGGCTCTGCCAGATACGCATGGCGTTTCGCGACAAGAATACTTGCGAAACTTACGGGCTCCGGTACGCGAGACCTGATCCGGAGCGCCGGGCAGACGCGATGTCCGCCTCGCAGTCCGTTTTAAAGGCACATCGTTACCGGTGCGTTAGCGAGACCTTAAGCAAATCTAAATTTGCCGGCTTTTTGCCCAAAAAAGTGGCTAATAATCCTTTCTAAGCAGAAGCTTAGGTTCGATCTCCACGCAGGAAATTAATAATGCCGGAAAAATCGACGCCGGCATGCCCTTGCGCGTTGAACAGCGCATAAAGCTGCGTGGCTTCGGCGCCGAGCGGGGTCACGGCGCCCGCGCTCTGCGCGGCTTCCTGCGACAGTTTCAAGTCCTTCAGCATGAGCGCGGCGGCAAAGCCCGGCTTGTAGTCACGGTTGGCCGGCGAGGCCGGCACCGGGCCGGGCACCGGGCAATAAGTGGTCAGCGACCAGCATTGGCCGGAAGAGGTTGAGGCGACGTCGAACAGCGCCTGATGCGACAGGCCGAGCTTTTCGGCGAGAACGAAGGCCTCGGCGACGCCGATCATCGAGATGCCGAGAATCATGTTGTTGCAGATCTTAGCTGCCTGGCCGGCGCCGTCGCCGCCGCAATGGACGATGCGCCCGGCCATCGGCTTCAGGATCGGCTCGGCGACAGCGAAGGCCTCGTTCGATCCGCCGGCCATGAAGGTCAGCGTGCCGGCCGTGGCGCCGCCCGTGCCGCCGGAGACGGGCGCGTCGATCGACTGCAGGCCATGCTTCGCGGCAATCGCATGCGCCTTGCGCGCCGATTCGACATCGATGGTCGAGGAATCGATGAACAGCGCGCCCTTCTTTGCCTTGGGCGCGATGTCCTCATAGACCGATAGGACATGCTTGCCGGCCGGCAGCATGGTGATCACCACGTCCGCGTCCTTCACCGCAGCGACGGCGTTCGCCATGACTGTCACACCATGCTCTTTCGCGACCGTAAGGTTCTCGGGCATGAGGTCGAAGCCCAGCACAGCGTGGCCAGCTTTTACGAGATTGGCAGCCATGGGATTCCCCATGTTGCCGAGGCCGATGAAGGCGATGGTTGCCATCGTTTTTCTCCCGTATTTTCTGTCAGCGGCCGATCAGCGCCCGCGCGATGATGACGCGCATGATCTCGTTGGTGCCTTCGAGAATCTGGTGGACGCGCAGATCCCGCACCAGCTTCTCGATGCCGTAGTCGTGCAGATAGCCGTAGCCGCCATGCAACTGCAGCGCCTGGTTGGCGATATCGAAGCCGATGTCGGTGACGAAGCGCTTGGCCATCGCCGACCATTTGCCGGCGTCGGGCGCCTTACGGTCGAGCTTGGACTGTC
>NZ_RZTO01000368.1:0-5817 GCF_003997225.1 Mesorhizobium sp. M2C.T.Ca.TU.002.02.1.1 | reverse complement strand
CCAAGGACATTGGCGAGCGCGCCGCCGCGCTATTGGGTGCCGAACATTTCCCGGCCCGGCGCGTTGTCGAACTGCATGGCGGCGGCGACTACACGCTCGAACAGGCCACCACCATCCTGGGCCGGGCGATCGGCAAGGATGTCGCCTATCATGAAGCCTCGTTCGCCGTTGCGCGGGCCGGCATGATCGCCAACGGCATATCGGCGAGTTTTGCCGACGCGCTTGGCGAGACGGCGGCAAGCTTCAACAGAGGCGAGCGCTGGGCGCTGGAAGCACCATCGGCCGAAAACGCCACGCCGACCAGCTTCGAAGCCTGGGCGCAGGCATTCGCCCGTTCGCGCTGAGCCACCCGAACATTCACGGGCAGAAATTCCAGACGAGGAGAACGACCAATGAAGAAGCTCATCCTGCAGATGCAGATGTCGGTCGACGGTTTTGTCGGCTCCGACGAGGACCGTCGCTGGCAGCTCTGGGAATGGGGCGACGACAGCGCATGGGACGAGGAGCTGAAACGGGACTTCAACGCCGTTTTCACGGCGATCGACACCATCCTGTTGAGTCGCAAGATGGCGGAGGAGGGGTATCTGGCCCATTGGGGCAATGCGGCGAGGAAATATCCGAAGGACCCTTTCTACGCCTTCGCGCAACGCATCGTCGAGGCTGAGAAGGTGGTGGCGAGCGATAAGCTCGAGGCGTCGCGCTGGGAGCGCACACGGGTCGTCAGCGGCGACCTGCCGCGCGAGGTCGATGCGCTGAAGCAAGGCGCGGGCAGCGACATCGCCGTATTCGGCGGTGCGGGCTTTGCGTCCGCGCTGATCGCCGCGGGCCTGGTCGACGAATTCCAGCTCTTCATCAATCCGGCGGTGCTGGGCAGCGGCCGCCGCATCTTCGACCAGGGTGGTTTTTCAGGCCTGAAGCTTCTCGGCTCGAAGGCCTATGCCTGCGGCATGGTGGTGAGCCGCTACGCGCCGGCGCAATCAGAGGGTGCAACCACGGCCGTGCTGCCTTGAATCAATCTGGCAGCGCGCCTTCTCAACCGCCTGTTTGGCCGTGCCTTTCCCGGATCGGCTGCGAGCCGCCTCCGCTGACGAGCCGCAGTTGCCCGGCTGGCCGGCTGGGCCGCGGCCAGGCTGCATGGTCATTGCCCGCGGCGACGAACCAGCGGGCCTCACGCCATGTCAGGCCGATAAGCACCCGCCCGGCATATTCCGCCGGCGCCCCATTGCCCGCATCGAACACCGCCCAGCTGCTCCCGGGCGGCTCCTGCACCGCGACGAACCTCATCGGAGACTCCATCTGTGAAGAGATGGGCAACATAGCAGGCGCGACTTGGCGTTCCTATGACGTGGCTCACATTGGCACACATTTATGGTGGATATCCGGACCTCGGCTGCAATCAGGCCGTGCGTCTACCGATCTCCGTAGCCATTGGCCCTACTGCCCCGCCTGGTCGGCGTCGGTCAGCGTGCCGAGGAAGGCGACGATGTCGTCGATCTCGGCGTCGGTCAGCGCCGGCTTGTCGCCGGGTTTCCTGCCGTTGAACGGTGGGTCGGTGTTGAGGTTCGGCCAGTAGGCTTTCGGCAGGTCGTCGAATTTGTCGACCATGCCATCGGCCTTCTTCGGATACCAACGCGCGGGATCGCTGTCGCGGCTGGCGTAGAAGGCGACCGCCTCGCGCAGCGTGTGGAAGTAGCCATTGTGGAAGAAGCTTTTGCGCAAGGCCACGTTGCGCAAGGTCGGCGTCTTGAACAGCCCACAATATTCCGTCCGCCCCTTGAAGTCGGTGCGCAGCGGACCGCACAGGCCAAGGTCGACATAATTAGGATCCGCATTGGCGGGGATCGCCGGATTGCGCGGCACTGCGATCGCGATCAGGCCGTAATCGGTGAATTGCGGCGGCTCACCGTCATTGGCGGGCTCGCTCAAATGGCAGCTCGCGCAATTGCCCTTCGCCTCGTCCTCGAACAGCATGCGGCCGCGCCGTTCCTGCGCCGAGAGCTGCGCCTTGCCGGCAAGGAAGGCGTCGTAACGGCTGGAATAGGGATAGAAATCGGTGCTGCTCTGCTCGAAGGTGCCGAGCGCCTCCACGGCGGCGTCGAAGGCGTCCTGAGGGTGCTCGAAGACATCGGCGCCGAAGGCAGCCTTGAAGGCATCGGCATAGGGCGCTTTGCGCAGACTGGCGACCACGGCGCCCTCGTCCTTGTTGCCCATCTCGAAGGGCGACAGCAGCGGGATCCTCGCCTGATCCTTGCCATTGTCGGCACGGCCGTCCCAGGTCAGGCCGCCGGTCGGGCCGTTGTCGACGCTCTCGTCGCCTTCATCCTCGGAGTCGTAGAAATGCTCGGTGAAGGCGGGCGCGGCCTGCAGGTAGCGCAGCGACGGCACGGCGCGAATGCCGGGCCGGTCGAGGTTAGGTCCGCCCATCTCGACGGGTGCCGCCGATGCCGGTCCGAAGGCGTGGTTGGGATCATGGCAGGACGAGCAGGCCTGCTTGCCCGAGGCCGAGAGCGACGGATCGAAGAACATCTGCCGCCCCAACGCCGTCAGCGCCTCGGCGCGGGCGAAGGCGTCCTGGCGTGACATCGGGCCGGGATGGACGCCGGAAGGCTGCGCGGTGTTGGCAGGCGCGGTCAAGACGACCATCGCGGCCGCGCCAATGGCGATCGCCTGATTTCTCCAACGTCCCATCATCTTCGGCAACATCCCTGGGTCCTTTGGCGAAGTAGGAGGCTAGTGCAACGGATTGATGACTGGCTTCCCCGCTCACGAAACCGTGTTCGGGCGCTGCGGAACTGTCACATGGGTGACAAGGCGTCGAAGTAGCTGGGCATTGATGCAGCTGCGTCCCTGCATTGCCGTCCTCCAGCCATTCCCAAGCCACGAGGCATTTCCCGATGACCCGAACCTTTCTCTCCCTTTGCCTCGCCTCCACGGCGCTGGCATCGCTCTCCGCCGCTGCTCGCGCGGCTCCTCCCGGCTATGACAAGATCGACACCGTCGTCATCATCTACGCCGAGAACCGCAGCTTCGATAACCTCTATGGCGGCTTCCCCGGCGCCAACGGCCTGGCCAACGTGTCGCCCGGCCAGGCGCGCCAGCTCGACCGCGACGGCACGCCGCTTTCCGAACTGCCGCCGGCTTGGGGCGGGCTGACCGGCAAGGGCGTCACGCCGGCGGTGACGGAGGCGCAGAGCGCGCATCTCGCCAACGCGACATTCGCGATCGACGATCCCAAAGGCTTCAACGAGGGCACCAACGTCGTCACGCACGATCTCTGGCACCGCTTCTACCAGGGGCAGATGCAGATCGACGGCGGCAAGAACGACAAGTTCGTCGCCTGGGCCGATTCCGGCTCGCTGGTGATGGGCCATTACGATGGCTCCAACCTGCCGATGTGGGCGATCGCCAAGAAATACGTGCTGGCGGACAATTTCTTCCAGGGCGCCTTCGGCGGCTCCTTCCTCAACCACTTCATGCTCGCCTGCGCCTGCGCGCCTTATTACCCGAACGCCGACACCAGCCCGGTGAAGGGCCAGATCGCCGTCGTCGAACCGGACGGCGTGACGCTGAAGCCGGCCGACAACTCACCGGCCTCCGCACTTGGCGGCGTGCCGAAATTCGCCAATGACGGCGCCATCACGCCCGACTTCTACGCCGTCAACACCATGCAGCCGCCTTACCAGCCGAGCGCCAACAAGCCGGCCGAGGGCGGCGACAAGGCACTGGCCGATCCGGCGCAGCCGACCACGCTGCCGCCGCAGCACGAGATCACCATCGGTGACCTGTTGTCGCTGAAGGGCATTTCCTGGGCCTGGTACTCGGGCGCCTGGCAGGCCGCGCTCGACGGCAAGAACGCGACGCCGGTGCCGAATTTCCAGTTCCACCACCAGCCCTTCAACTATTTCGCGGCCTATGCGCCGGGCACGGCCGCGCGCGCCGAGCACATCAAGGATGGCGGCCTCGACGGCGTCGAGTTCATCAAGGCGATCGACGACGGCAAGCTGCCGGCCGTCACCTTCTACAAGCCGCAGGGCAACCTCAACGAACATGCCGGCTATGCCGATGTGACCTCCGGCGACCAGCACCTGGCCGACCTCGTTTCGCATCTGGAGAAGAGCCCGCAATGGGCTCACATGCTGGTCGTCATCACCTATGACGAGAATGGCGGCTTCTGGGACCACGTCGCGCCGCCTAAGGCCGACCGCTGGGGCCCGGGCAACCGCATCCCGGCCTTCATCATCTCGCCCTATGCCAAGATGGGTATCGTCGACCACACCCAGTACGACACCACCTCGATCCTGCGCTTCATCACCAACCGCTACGACCTGCCGGTGCTGCCCGGCATCGTCGCCCGCGACAAGGCGCTGCGCAACAACGACCAGCCGCCGATGGGCGATCTGACCGCGGCGCTCGACCTGACGAAGTAGCGTTTCAGGACTTGGGTTCCTCGCCCCGCCAAAGGCGGGGAGAGGTGTCCGCAAAGCGGACGGAGAGGGGCCTTCGTAGGGCGCTCCCCCTCTCCGTCTCGGCTTTGCCGAGCCACCTCTCCCCCATTTCATGGGGGCGAGGAAACGCCAATCGCCCACGATCCGCGCCGACGATTGCCTCAGTGAATTCCCCTCCGCTATCAATGTCTCCAAAATTGGAGACTTCACGATGGCAGACCTGAAGATCAGGACCCGCAACACTGGCGCGCTCGCCGTCCTGCCGCCGGGCGGCCTGCCAGTGATCACCACCCCGACCGGCGGCGCCATCGACGTGGTCACGCAAGTCAGCGCTCCGGGCTTCAGCCCGCTCGACCTGCTCTATGCCTCTTTGGCCGCCTGCATGGTGCTCAGCGCACGCATCGCCGCAACGCGCCTTGGCGTCGCCGACCGGCTTGGCGAGGTAAGGGCGGATGTCACCGGCGAGAAGGCGAAGCACGAGCCATCGCGCATCGAAACGTTCACCATCAAACTGGAGATCGCCGGCGACCTCGATGCCGCTACCAAGCAGCGCATCCTGGCCGATGCTGAGGATATCTGCACCGTCTCCAACACCCTACGCGGCGCGCCGGCGTTGCATGCTACGCTGGTCTGATCGCGATGGCGCAGCTTTCGCCGATCGACTACGCGACCGCTTCCGACGAGATCCGTGCCGAGCACGACCGCGAGCTTAAGCTGCGCGGCCGCATGACCAACATGAAGCGCATCCTGCTTCATTCGCCCGCCGCCCACCGCATCTACGCCGAATGGTTCACGCTGCGCGACCTGCTCAAGCCGATGCTCGGCGACCGCGCCATCTGGCTGTTCTCGAAGGCGATTGCCGAGACGATGCGCGCCGAGATCCCCGTGACCTTCTTCCGCCGCGCCCTGATCGACAGCGGACTCGATCCCGAAGCGATAGCGCCGACCGCGGACGAGGCGCTGCTGATCGGCTTCGGCAAGGCGGTCGCCGCCGATGCCAACGCCGTTCCGGACGAAACCTGGGCCGCGCTCAAGGCGCGCTATGACGAGACGCTGCTGGTAAACCTCACCGCCTTCGCCGGCATCATGGTGGCGACCTGCGTGTTCACCAATGCGGTGAGGGTGGATCTCGACCCGGAGTTGGAGACGTATCGCAAAAAAGACTAAGGCCGAGATCCTTCGCGCGCCCCTCTGTCCTGCCGGACATCTCCCCCACAAGGGGGGAGATTGGCGGTTTCGGCGCTCCGTCCATTCCTGCGACGTTGGTGATTGGCGAAGGCCGGCGCGACAGCTGATCTCCCTGGGGGAGATGTCCGGCAGGACAGAGGGGGGGCGCTGTCCCTCCAGCTTCTCCAATGGATCTCACTCGCCT
>NZ_RZTO01000367.1:0-5819 GCF_003997225.1 Mesorhizobium sp. M2C.T.Ca.TU.002.02.1.1 | reverse complement strand
ATGCTGCCCTACGGCTTCAGGGGCGATATCTTGAAATGATGGAAGCGCTGGATCATCTGGTCGAGAAGCTGGACGGGCTGGCGCCGACGGCGGCGCTCGTGCTGGGCTCGGGTCTCGGCGGGCTGGTCGACCAGGTCAAGGATGCCAGGCGCATCTCCTATGCCGAGTTGCCGGGCTTCCCGCGCAGCGGTGTTTCGGGCCACGCCGGCGAGGTGGTTGCCGGGCATTTCGCCGGCACACCGGTGCTGATGCTGTCCGGCCGCGCGCATTATTACGAGCATGGCAACGCCGCGGCGATGCGCCCGGCGCTGGAGGTGCTTGCCGGCATCGGCATCTCGCATCTGATCCTCACCAACGCCGCCGGCTCGATCGACCCTGAAATGGGACCGGGCTCGGTGATGCTGATCACCGACCACATCAATTTCTCCGGCTCCAATCCACTGATCGGCGAGCCGAGCGACCGCCGCTTTGTCGGCCTCACCGAGGCCTATGATGCGGGCTTGCGCGGAGCGATCGAGAAGGCTGCGAAGGCAACCGGCACGGCGCTGCATCAGGGCGTCTATATGTGGTTTTCCGGACCATGCTTCGAGACGCCGGCCGAGATCCGCATGGCGCGCGTCATGGGCGCCAACGCGGTGGGCATGTCGACGGTGCCGGAGGTCATCCTCGCCCGCTTCCTCGGGCTCAAGGTCGCCGCCTGCTCGGTCATCACCAACCTGGCGGCCGGCATGACCGGGGCGGAGCTCTCGCACCAGGAAACCAAGGACATGGCGCCGGTCGGCGGCGCGCGGCTGGCGACGATCCTGCGGCGCGTCTTCCAGGACGGTCTGCCCGACTGATGCTGCCGCAGGAGATCATCCGCCGCAAACGCGATGGCCACAAGCTCTCGGCCGATGAGATCGCGGCCTTCGTCGCCGGGCTGACGGCCGGCACCATCTCCGAAGGCCAGGTCGGCGCTTTCGCCATGGCCGTGTTCCTCAACGGCATGAGTCGCGAGGAAGCGGTGGCGCTGACGATCGCCATGCGCGATTCCGGCGACGTGCTCGACTGGTCCGACCTGCCGGGCCCGGTCACCGACAAGCATTCGACGGGCGGCGTCGGCGACAATGTCTCGCTGATGCTGGCGCCGATCGTCGCCGCCTGCGGCGCTTATGTGCCGATGATCTCGGGCCGCGGCCTCGGCCACACCGGCGGCACGCTCGACAAGATGGATGCCATCCCCGGCTACACCAGCCAGCCGGACGTGGCGGTTTTCCGCAAGACGGTGCTCGAGGCTGGCTGCGCCATCATCGGCCAGACTGCCGATCTGGCGCCTGCCGATCGCCGGCTCTACGCGATCCGCGATGTGACCGGAACGGTCGAATCGATCCCGCTGATCACCGCTTCGATCCTGTCGAAGAAACTTGCCGCGGGCCTGGGTTCGCTGGTGCTCGACGTCAAGGTCGGCAACGGCGCCTTCATGGAGAAGTCGCGCGATGCGGTTGCCCTGGCGAACAGCCTGGTCGAGGTGGCCAACGGCGCCGGCCTGAGCGCATCGGCGCTGGTGACGGGCATGAACGAGCCGCTGGCCTCGGCCGCCGGCAACGCGGTCGAGGTGAAGAATGCTGTCGATTTCCTCACCGGCCGTTATCGCGACCGCCGGCTGGAGGACGTGACGCTGGCGTTGGCAGCCGAGATGCTGCAGTCGGCGGGCTTGGTCTCGTCCAACCTGGACGGCATCAGGCGCGCCACCGAGGCGCTTGCCGGCGGCCGCGCGGCAGCCGTCTTCGCGCGGATGGTGGCCGTGCTTGGCGGCCCCGGCGATTTCGTCGAGAACCCGGAAAAATACCTGCCGACGGCGCCGGTCGAACTGGCCGTGAAAGCGGAACAGGACGGATTCGTGACCGGCATCGCCACGCGCGACATCGGGCTTGCCGTCGTCACGCTTGGTGGCGGGCGTTCGCATCCGGACGACAAGATCGATCACGCCGTCGGTTTGACCCGGCTGTTGCCGGTCGGCGCCGAACTGCGCCCGGGCGAGGCATTGGCGCTGGTGCATGCGCGCACCGAAGCGGAGGCCGAAGCGGCAGCGGCCGCGGTGCGTGCTGCTTATGCGATCGGGGGTTCCAAGCCGCCCGCCGAAAAGACCGTGCTCAGGCGGATACTGCCTCGCTGATCAGGCTATTGGACGAGCAGCAGCGAGCCGTCCTGAACCTGGTATTTCTGCAGCCGCTGCAGGAAGCTCATGCCGATCAGGTTGGTTTGCAGCGCCCTGTCGTCGAGCACCATCGCCTGAATGTTGTCGACGGAGATCTTGCCGATCTGCAGGCGCTCGACCGTCACCACGGCGGCCTTGATCGCGCCGTTGGCGGTGTTCACCTGGTGATTGAAGTCGGACGGGTTGAGCGAGATGCCGATCCTGCGCGCCGTCGAGGTGTTGATGGCGACCAATGTCGCGCCGGTGTCGATCATGCCGTCGATCTGACGGCCGTTGAGCTTGAACTGCGAGGTGAAGTGGCCGCGCGCGTCGGCGTTGACCAGCACCTGGCGGCCGAGCGGCATCGGCGCCGCCGGTTTGTTCGGGGCCGAAGCGAGATTGACCTGCGGCTGGGCCTCCGGGGCTGTCGGCTGCGGGGCGACGGTCGACTTCAAGAGGCCGTCCACCAGATGCGGGTTAGCCTGATAGACGATCGGAATCGAAGCCGAGGTTCCGGCAAAGATGCCGAGGATGAGAAGCTTGCGCAGCATGGATGCCCCTAGATCGTTTCACCGTTTCGAGGAAACGTTGAACCGCTCTATCCCTTTGTTTTGGAGCAATTCCGAACGGAAAACCGCTTCACACTTTTCCTGGAATTGCTCCCGAAAGCAGCATCCTTAAGTCCGCCATGGTTTTTATGATTTTAACTCGTGCCGGAACCGCAAGCTTGCGTAAACGGCCAGTTAAGAAACGCGCTCACTTTGTCCCGTACATGCGGTCGCCGGCGTCGCCGAGGCCGGGCATGATATAGCCCTTGTCGTTCAACTGGCGGTCGATCGAGGCGGTGAAGATCGGCACGTCGGGATGCGCCCTGGTGAAGCGCTCGATCCCTTCGGGCGCGGCGAGCAGGCACAGGAAGCGGATGTTGGTGGCGCCGCGCCCCTTCAGCTTGTCGATCGCGGCGATCGCCGAATTCGCGGTCGCCAGCATCGGATCGACGACGATCACCAGCCGGTCGGCAAGATCGCTCGGCGCCTTGAAGAAATATTCGACGGCTTCCAGCGTCTCATGGTCGCGGTAGAGGCCGATATGGGCGACGCGGGCGGCCGGCACCAGGTCGAGCAGGCCCTCGAGCAGGCCGTTGCCGGCGCGCAGCACCGAGGCGAAGACCAGCTTCTTGCCTTCCAGCGTCGGCGCCTCCATCTCCTCGATCGGCGTCTCGATCATGGTCGTGGTCAGCTCGAGATTGCGGGTCACCTCATAGCCGAGCAGAAGCGAAATCTCGCGCAGCAGCCGCCGGAAGCCGGCCGTCGAGGTCTCCTTCTTGCGCATGATGGTCAGCTTGTGCTGGACAAGGGGGTGGTCGACGACGGTGACGCCCTGCATGATGTGCTCCAGTGAGTGGTGAATAGTGAATAGTGAATAGTGAGCGGGTTTGCGAGTCCTGATGGTTTTCGATTGCCTTGACACGCCGAAGCGCGCCGGCAAATCAACCATTCACCATTCACCATTCACCATTCACCATTCACCATTCACCATTCACCATTCACCGGCCTCTGGCGTCGAGGCGGCTCAGCAGCATCGCCTTGGTCTTCCTATCCACGAAGGCCGCCTCGACTGCCGTCCTGGTGACGGCGGTGAGCGCCTTGTCGTCCATGCGGAAATGCTCGGCGGCGATATCGTATTCGCGCTTCAGCGAGGTCCAGAAATAGGGCGGGTCGTCGGAGTTGAGCGTCACCTTGCAGCCGGCGGCGCGCAACGCCGGGAAGGGATGGTCGGCGAAGCTGTCGAAGACCTTCAAGGCGATGTTGGAGCCTGGGCAGCATTCCAGCACCACGCCCTGGTCGGCGATGCGGCGGACGAGGTCGGGGTTCTCTATGGCGCGAACGCCATGGCCGATGCGGGAGGGGCGGATGTGGTCGAGCGCCGCCTTGACACTTTCCCAGCCCATCAGTTCGCCGGCATGGATGGTGATGCCGAGGCCGGCTTCGCGCGCGATCTCGACGGCGCGCACATAGTCCTCGAAATCGCCGACGCGCTCGTCGCCGGCGACGCCGAAACCGGTCACCAGCGGATGGCCGCAGCGTGCCGCGAAGCGCGCCGCCTGCTCGACCGCCTCGACGCCGACATGGCGCACGCCGGTGACGATCATGCGGCCCTCGATGCCGGTCTTGGCCCTGGCGCGCACGATGCCTTCGCCCAGCGCATCCGTATAGGCTTTTGGCGACAGCCCGGCCTTTTTGGCATGATCCGGCGAGGTGAAGATCTCGGAATAGATGGCGCCGTCGCGGGCGAGGCTGGTCAGATAGTGGTCGGCGAGGCGCGCATAGTCCTCTTCGCTGCGGAACAGGCCGGATGCGAAATCGTAAGCCGCGAGAAAAGAGGTGAAATCGTGCCAGACGAAGGAGCCGTTCTGGATATAGGGCGAAGGATCCTTGCCGTATTTGCGAGCCTGGGCGACGACGAGCTCGGGCGCCGCCGCGCCTTCGATGTGGCAGTGCAGTTCGGCCTTCAAAATCATGCGGTCATCCCGTCCGGTATGCTGCTCTCGCACAGGTGCTGGCCGGAAAATCATGCAAGACCTTGCCCGACCGGGTTTTGAAAGCGCGGCCGAAAACCGCGCCTTGGACAATAGCGTCGGCACCATCGATCGGCTATGGTCCCGCCGGTTTTATGACGGATCAAAATAATGTCAGTTGAGAGAACCACGGCCGCGGGCGGCATGGAAACCTCCTATGGTTTCAGGAAGGTCGGGGCAGGCGAGAAGCAGCCCCTGGTCAACGACGTCTTCCATAAGGTGGCCAATCGATACGACCTCATGAACGATCTGATGTCGGCCGGGTTGCATCGACTGTGGAAGGACGCGATGGTCGCCTGGCTGAACCCGCCGAAGCGGCCGGGCTGGAAGGTGCTCGACGTCGCCGGCGGCACCGGCGATATCGCCTTCCGCATCGTCGAGGCCAGCCAGCGCCAGGCCCATGCCACGGTGCTCGACATCAACGGCTCCATGCTGGCGGTCGGCCGCGACCGGGCCGAGAAGCAGGGCCTCGCCGCAAACACCGACTTTGTCGAAGCCAATGCCGAGGAATTGCCATTCGAGGACGACACTTTCGACGCCTATACGATCGCGTTCGGCATCCGCAACGTGCCGCGCATCGAGGTCGCCCTTGCCGAAGCCTATCGCGTGCTGAAGCGCGGCGGACGGTTTCTGTGCCTGGAGTTCTCCGAGGTCGAGATGCCGCTGCTCGACAAGGCCTATGAAGCCTGGTCGTTCAACGCGATCCCCAGGATCGGCAAGGCGGTGACCGGCGACGGCGAGCCCTACTCCTATCTGGTCGAATCCATCCGTAAGTTCCCCAACCAGCAGAATTTCGCGGCGATGATCGCCCGCGCCGGCTTCGACCGCGTCACCTTCCGCAACTATTCTGGCGGCATCGCCGCCCTTCATTCCGGCTGGAAGCTTTGAGGCGCGGCCCTTTGCAGCAGAAGCAGGCCCCTTTGAAGCAGCCCTCTTTGACGCAGGTTGGGCTATGAGCAGCGTCGCTGCCGCCTTCAGGCTCGCCCGGGCCGGCTGGGTGCTGGTCCGCGAGGGCGTCGTCGCGGCGTTGCCGGGCGAAGAACTCTCCGGCATGCCGAAATTCGG
>NZ_RZTO01000366.1:0-5859 GCF_003997225.1 Mesorhizobium sp. M2C.T.Ca.TU.002.02.1.1 | reverse complement strand
GAAGACGCCTACATCCTGCTGCACGAGAAGAAGCTCTCCAACCTGCAGGCCATGCTGCCGGTCCTGGAAGCCGTCGTTCAGACCTCGAAGCCGCTGCTCATCATCTCGGAAGACGTCGAAGGCGAGGCCTTGGCCACGCTGGTCGTCAACAAGCTGCGCGGTGGCCTGAAGATCGCCGCCGTCAAGGCTCCGGGCTTCGGTGACCGCCGCAAGGCCATGCTGGAAGACATCGCCATCCTGACCGGTGGCCAGGTCATCTCGGAAGACCTCGGCATCAAGCTCGAGAATGTCGGCCTCAACATGCTCGGCCGCGCCAAGAAGGTGTCGATCTCCAAGGAGAACACCACCATCGTCGACGGCGCCGGCAAGAAGGCCGAGATCCAGGGCCGCGTCGCCCAGATCAAGCAGCAGATCGAGGAGACCACCTCGGACTACGACAAGGAGAAGCTGCAGGAACGTCTGGCGAAGCTCGCCGGCGGCGTTGCCGTGATCCGCGTCGGCGGTGCGACCGAAGTGGAAGTGAAGGAAAAGAAGGACCGCGTTGACGACGCGCTGAACGCGACCCGCGCGGCCGTGGAAGAAGGCATCGTCGCCGGCGGTGGCGTCGCGCTCCTGCGCGCCTCGGCCAACGTCAAGGCCACCGGCGCCAACTCCGACCAGGCTGCCGGCATCAACATCGTGCGCCGCGCGCTGCAGGCTCCGGCCCGCCAGATCGCGTCGAACGCCGGTGCTGAGGCCTCGATCGTCGCTGGCAAGATCCTCGAGAACAAGGGCGCGACCTTCGGCTTCAACGCCCAGACCGGCGACTATGGCGACATGATCGCCATGGGCATCGTCGACCCGGTCAAGGTCGTGCGCACGGCTCTCCAGGACGCGGCCTCGGTCGCCGGCTTGCTGGTCACCACCGAAGCCATGATCGCCGAAGCTCCGAAGAAGGAAGCTGCCGGCGGCATGCCGGGCGGCATGCCTGGCGGCGGCATGGGTGGCATGGGCGGCATGGACTTCTAAGAAGTCCATAAAGAACGCCCATCAACTAACATTGCTCAAGCCCGCAAGCGGGCTTGAGTGGCGGCATGGACTTCTAATCCAGGCTATCCAGCCAACGCATATGGAAAGGGCGCCGAAAGGCGCCCTTTTTGTTTGCGAAGGATTTGCCAGCGCCATCAGCGTTTGATCGGCATTCCGAAACGAAATTGCATCGCCGCGAAAATAAGTCGCCGCAGCGCCTTCAGGCTGAGCGCCAGCTTTCCTTCAGGCTTCATCGCCCGGTCCATCCAGCATGGACTTCACGCCGACTGAACCGACACCAGCGAAAGAAGCGATGCCCCCTTCCGCCAGAGGTCGTGCAGCGATCAGCCGTTCCGCGAGGTCGCGGGCCACACCCTGCTCCGCAAGCACCTGCATGGCCTGTCCCACCGGCAGCGCGTTGAACCAGCGATAGCCGGCGACGCGACGCGCGGCGGGGTCGACCTTGCCCCACAGCCTCACCCGCGAGATGCCGCCATCGGGATAGGCATCGAGCCTGACGTAAGAAACCGGTTCGCTCGTTTCCGCCACACGGAAGACATGGCGTGTGTCCGGCTGAAGCAGCCGGCGCGTAAGCAGCGGCTGCCAGCCATCGTCGCCGGGCAGCGCCTCCCCCGCGCCGGAGAGCGCTACCTCGGCGGAAGCATTGTATTTGAAATGCGCGGTGTCGATCTCGACCAGCCTGACATGGCCCAGCAGCGCCAGGCGGATGATGGCATGGTCATTGCCGTCGTCGCGACGGCGGCGCGTTTCCCAGCCGTCGCCCATGTTGCGGGCCTTGTCGGGACGGTTGAGCATCGCGGCCGAGGTGTAGAAGCCGTCGCTGCTGGTCACCACCTGGCCGCCATGGTCCTGGCTGGCGAGGTCGATAGTGAGACCGTCGAACGTCCGCGGGTCGGGCAGGACATGGCCGTAGACGCGCAGCCTGGCGATGCCGCCGTCCGGAAAGGCGGAGAGGCGCACATGGGTGAAGCGACGGCGGTCGGAAACGTCGAAGCGATTGTGCGCGTCGCCCTTGAGCGGCGAACGCGGCACGATCTCGATCCATTCGGTCCCGGCCGATTGCAGCGCCTTCGGGCTGGGATAGGCTTCGACGCCGCAGGCCTCGATGCGGCATGTGGTCGGAAAATTGCCGGTGAAGAAGGACGTATCGACATCGATGCCGGTGATGATGCCGGCGGCACCCAGCCGGATCAGCGCCCAATCGTGGCCGGGTTCGCGGCGCCGCTTCGTCTCCCAGCCGTCGACGATCTCGCCGCGCGGGCCGTAATTGCCCGGGACGAAAGCGGATGGCGTCGGCGTAAGCAGGCTCTCCTTCTCGCCGAAGGACTCATCGCTCGCGGCGAGCACGCTGCCACCCAGCCAGCGCGAGGCAAGATCGACCTCCGCAGCGAAATCCTCCTTCAGCTCGGGCATGGCGTAAGCATCATGCGCCGGGCCTTTCTCGATCATGTTCATCGCCGGCCTCCCGCGCGCAGCGCCAACCCTTGCGGACGTGGCCTCAATCCCAACGCCTCCGACAGCGGCCAGCCGTCGATGCGCTTGGCCTCCGGCTTCGCGTAGGTCGAGACCTTACTGGTCTTGAGCCCGAGGCCGACGACCGCCTCGGCCAGCCGCACCGCGGCGGCCACACCGTCGATGACCGGCACGCCGAGCTCGGATGTGATCGCTTCCTCCAGGCCGGCCATTCCGGCGCAACCGAGGCAGATCACCTCGGCATGATCGTGCTCGACCGCCTTGCGCGCCTCCTCGACGATGGAGCGCATGGCGCGGGCGGGATCCTGATCGACCTCCAGCGTGGTCATGCCGTTGGCGCGAACCGAGGCGCAGCGGTCGGCAAGGCCGGAAAGCCGCAGTCGGTCCTCGATCGGCGGCACCGAACGCCGCAAGGTGGTGACGACCGAATAGCTGCGGCCGATCATCATCGCCATATGGGCGGAGGCCTCGCAGATCTCGATGACCGGCTGCTCGATCAGTTCCTGCAGCCCATCGCGGCCATGCTCGCCGAAACCGGCCATGACCACGGCATCGAACGGCTCATCATAGGCAAGCACGCGGTCCATGACGGCGACGGCCGAAATGTAGCTCTCGAAGTTGCAGTCCACCGCTTCGGGTCCGAAGAAGGGCGTCAGCGTGACGATGTCGGTGCCGGGGGATGCGGCGGTCTTGGCGGCCGCGTCGATGACATCGGACATCGACTGGCTGGTGTTGACGTTGACGACCAGGATCTTCATCTCAGGCACTCCTTCTCAATTCTTGTGTCCGGCTTTCCTCTCCGGCCTGCGCTTTTCCGGCGATCAGTTCACCCATCGGGCGGCCGAAAAGGTCGATGCGCCGGCCGCGCAGCAAGGTTCCCTGCACCACGCCGCTCAGCGTTCTGCCGGCATAGGGGGTAATCGGATGGCGGTGGTGCAGGCTGGCTGCATCGACGACGAATTCGGCATCGGGTGAAAACAGTGTGAAGTCGGCGTCGCAGCCGGTCGCGATGCGGCCCTTATGCGCCAAGCCGGTGAGCGCGGCGGGGCGCTCGGCCATCCAGCGAGCGACGTCCGCCAGCGAATGGCCGCGCTTGCGCGCCTCACTCCAGGTCACGGGCAGGCCGAGCTGCAGCGAGGAGATGCCGCCCCAGGCGGCGCCGAAATCGCCGGAGGCCAGTCCCTTCATCTCAGGCGTGCAGGGCGAATGGTCCGAGACGATCATGCTGATCGTGCCCTCCCCGACGCCACCCCAGAGCCTCTCACGGTTGACAGCTTCGCGCACCGGCGGGCCAACCTTGGCGGCGGTCGCGCCCTTGCCGATCTCCTCGGCGCAAAGCGCAAGGTAGTGCGGGCAGGTCTCGACGCTGAGCCTAACGCCGTCGGCGATCGCCGAAGCGATCATCGGCAGCGCGTCGGCGCTGGACAGATGAAGGATATGCGCGCGGGCGCCGCTGGCGCGGGCCGCCTCGATCACCTCGGCGATCGCCAGGTTCTCGATGCCTTTGGGGCGCGAGGCGAGGTAGTCGGCATAGCGGCGGGTGTGGACCTCCGGCATCGCGGCCATCGCGTCGGCGCTCTCTGCATGGACGATGAAGAGCGAGCCGAGGCCGGCGACGACATCCATAACCTTGCGCATATGCGCGGGCGTGATACCCGGAAAATCGTCGGTGCCGGTATCGCAGAGGAAGGATTTGAAGCCGAGCACGCCGGCGGCGTGCAGCTTCGGCAGGTCTTCGAGGTTCGACGGGATGGCGCCGCCCCAGAAGCCGACATCGACATGGCACTGGCCGGCGGCGGCCTCGCGCTTGGCGGCAAATGCCTCGAGCGTCACGGTAGTCGGTACGCTGTCCAACGGCATGTCGACCAGTGTGGTGATGCCGCCAGCCGCCGCCGCGCGGGTCGCGGTCAGAAAGCCTTCCCATCCGGTGTTGCCGGGTTCGCAGATATGGACGTGGCTGTCGACTAGGCCGGGCAGCAGCACGGTATCGGCATCGAGTGTGACGGTTTCCCGGGCGTTGTCCGGAGCATCAAGCGCGGCGACACGGACGATCTTGCCGCCGACGGCGCCGACCGACACGGCGCGCTCGCCTTCAGGCAAGATGGCGCGCGGGGCGCGGATGAGGAGATCGAGGGATGTCATGGCAATTCCTCCCGTGCGGCCTGCCGCGACGGACACTGGAGCTTGGATCCCTGTCCGGAGGCTGGCTGCAGCCTCCGGACAGATTGTGCCTCAGATGCGGGCGAAGCCGAGCAAGGCCTTCACGTCGGCCCGCTTGTGGACCAGCGTCACGCCGATCAGGTAGACGACCGCGCCAGTCAGCCAGGCCTGGAGAGCAGGGAAGCCGATATAGTCGCTGTTGATCGCCGGAATGAGGCCCGCGGTGTAGACGCCGGCGACCGTGCCGGCGGCCAGGGCTACCACGCCCGGCCAGTTGGCGATGCCGAGCTCGCTCCAGTTGGCGACGCGATACATCGGCCGCTTGATGCCGAACAGCCAGGGCAGCAGGAAAAGGTCGATCGCCATGATCGTGCTTGCGACCGGAACCGTGGTCGAGCCGATGCTGGTGACTAGGTTGAACGTGTCCTGCAGGTTGGGCAAGTAGAAGGTGAGCACGGCCGCGATGAGGCCGAGGCCGACGACGGTGTACTGGCGCTTCCAGCCGCGGATGCCGGAGAGAACGTTCTGCGCGCCGTTGACGGCGATGTAGAGGTTGCCGTCCTGCACCGCCCACTGGTTGATGACGATGACGGCGATGCCGAGCAGCGCGCTGCCGAACATGGTGAAGTTGACGAAGTAGCTGATGCTCGGGCCGAAATCGGGCTGGTTGGAGAGCGCCGCGATCATGTAGCCCATGACCGGGAAGAGCAGCGCGCCGACCAAATAGGAAATGACGATGGTCGGGATGTTCCACCAGGAGGCGCGGCCGACCTTGGCGTAGCGGAAGAAGTCCGGCTCATTGCCCCAGGTGGACAGGCCGACCATCGAGCCGATCACCATGATCATGGCGGTCTTGTTGTCGACATGCGGCACCGCCGCCAGCACATCATGCGAGACGGTGGTGAAGGCAAGGATGGTGGCGAAGATGCCCCAGACCAGGATAACCGGCACGGCGACGAACTGAGCGAAGCGCTGCACGCCCTCGAAGCCGAAATAAGTGTTGACGATCATTACTATAGCCAGCAACGCCGTGATGGTGCCGACCGCCGGCAGCGTCATCAGCCCTCCGGCGATGTCGATGATGAACTTCACCGTGAACAGGTAGAAGGCCATGCCGTTGACCACCAGGAGCAGCGAGACGAGGCCGCTGCCGATGGTGCCGAAGATGCTGCGGGCCATCACCGAATGAGTCTGGCC
>NZ_RZTO01000365.1:0-5870 GCF_003997225.1 Mesorhizobium sp. M2C.T.Ca.TU.002.02.1.1 | reverse complement strand
GCGCCGCCTCGTCCCGCAGGTCCCAGGGCGCGTTGCCGGCGAAGGCCGAACGCGCGTCGTCGAAGGATATCTGCTCGAGCGACACGACCTTCCAGGCGGCGTCCCGCCGCGACCAGCCGGGATTGAGTTTCAGCAACCCCTCGATGTCGTGAGGCAGGTTTGCCTCGTCCCAGTCCAACATGCCCTTCGGCGTCGCCTTGTCGGCGAAATGCGAGACCGGGTCTTCCAGAAGCATCGCTTTCGGCCGGAACAGGCCGCGCAGCACGCCAAGCTGAGCCAGCGTGCCGCCGAAGGAATGGCCAAGCAGCACATCCGGCGCGTCGGGCAGGTTCTCGGCAAAATCGGCGAGCAGACTGTCGAAGGAGAAATCGCCGTTGCCGCGCGCGCTTTCGCCATGGCCGCGCATGTCGGGAGCGATCACCTGCCAGCCGCGCGCGGCAAGCAGCCTGGCCGGCTCGGTCATGGCGCCCGCATTGGCGGTGATGCCGTGCAGCGCCACCATCGTCTTCGGCGCGCCGCGGTCGCCCCAGCGCATGATATTGAGCGCGACCATATCAGACTCCCGCCGCCCAGCCGACGATCTGCCGCCAGAGCGTCGTGTAGCCCGGCCAATCGACAAAGGCGGGCGGTGCCCAGTGCGGCCCGCAGTCGGACGCGAAGGCGACCGACCGCCCCTTGCCGAATTCAGCCGCGACGATCAGCGGATCGTTGCCGACGGTCGCGACCACCGTCGCCTTCTGCCTGGCGGCAAAGCGGTTGTAGCCGAGCAGCGCCGGCCATTCCGCCTCCAATCCAGCGACGATCGGATGACTTGCCGCGGCGACACGCGGCTTCGCGCCTTGCGGCCGCTCGGCGCGATCGTCGCCCGCCTCCATCTCCACGCCCAGCACCTCGGCGACCTCCGTATCGCGATAGCGCGCCTTGGCGTCTATGCCCTGGAAGGTCATATAGCCGCCGACCATCACCAGTCCGCCGCCGCCTAGGACATAGTCGCGTATCGCTTCGAGGCGATTGGGCAGCGTCTTCGAGCGCACGAACGTGTCGGGGTGGAGCAACAAGGTGTTGGCGCCGATGTCGCTCAGCATGATGCAGTCGAATTTCGCCAACTCGCCGGCGCTGAAGGGGAAATCGCGCGCGGCGACGTGGGCGGGCTGGTAGACAACGTCCCAACCTCCGCCCTCAAGGGCATCGCGCAGCCAGCGCACGCCTTCGGCGTATTCCGTGGTGGTGAAGGAATCGAAGCCCTTCTGGTGGATCGAATGAACGGTCCAGGATTCGCCCGCTATCAGGACGCGATGGCTCTTTGTCATACTTCCTCTCCTGTTCTGTCAGGCCGTCTGGCCAACCGCTTCAGCGCGGCGATGAAGGCGGCGTGGATGCCCTCCCCGTCAAGCTCGACGGCGATTTCGGCGTTCGGCGCTCCGGAGCGTCCGGCAAAGTCGATGACCGTGCGGCCATAGGTCAACTTGCCGGCGAGCTCGATCTCGAGGCGCGCCGGAACCGTCCTGGCGAGGGAAGGCTCGGCCGCGACAAGGGACGCCACGGGATCGTTGAGCGGCATGGCGGCAGGGCCGAACACGCCCGGGCGGAATGTCTTGTTCAGCGAGCGCAAGAGCTCGGCAGCGAAACGCCCTACCCTACCGCCGATCGCCTCGGTGTCCGAAATCAATCGATCGGTGATAACCGCCTGCGGTCCGACGTCGATCGGAACAAGCGTCAAGGGAATGCCGGCTCCGAACACGATGGCTGCCGCCTCCGGATCGCATAGCACGTTCCACTCCGCCGCCGCGGTCTTGTTGCCGAGCCCCCATGCGCCGCCGAGCGACACGACGCGCTCTATCTTCTGCGGCAGACCGGGGTTGCGCCGCAACGCCAAGGCCAGATTGGTCAGCGGACCAGTGGTGACGACGGTGCTTGCGACGCCCGAAACGACAAGCTCGGCGATGAGGTCGCTGGAGTGGCGCGGATCGAGGGGTACCGCTTCGAGATCCGGCCGCTCCGGATCGAGCGCGCTGGTCTGGTCGAGAATGCCGGCGATCAGCCTTTCGCGCACCAATGGCCCCATGGCGCCAGCAGCAACCGGAATGTCGCCGCGCCCTGTGAAAGCCACGGCAATGGCGCCGTTTCGTGCCGTGCGGTCGCTGGCGAGATGGCCGGCGCCCGTCGTCACCGCCTTCAGGTCGAGCGCCTCATGGCCGGCCGCGACCAGGATGCCGAGAGCATCGTCATTGCCCGGATCGCAATCGAGGATGATCGGCTTCGTCATTGGGGATTATCCCGAATTCGGGCCGGCCGGTTGCGCACGAGGATGCGCCAGCGGGCGAAAGTCAGGCCGATGATGGCGGCGAGATAAGGCAGCATCAGCACGAACTGCGAGGGGATGGCGAACACCTGCAGGCGGTCGCCCAGAGCACCGAAGAAGCCGAACAGGAAAGACGCCGCCGCCGTCATCCAGGGCTGGCCGCCGCCGAACAGCGTTGCGGCAAGCCCGATGAAGCCGCGGCCGCTGGTCATGTCCGGCAGGAAGAAATGCAGCTTGTCCATGGCAAGCTGCGCACCGGCGAGCCCGGCCAGCAGGCCGCTGATCGCCAAGGACAGGGCCTTCATGGCGGTGATGCGGATACCGGCGGAGCGCGCTGCGTGCTCGTCCTCTCCCGCGGCCCGCAGGCTGGCGCCGAGCGGCGTCTTGTAGAGGAAGACATAGGTGAGCGGCACGGCGACAAGCGCGATCAGCACGATGACGCTCTGGCCTTCGAAAGCCGAGCCGAGCAGCGGCAGCCAGGACAGCGATCCGGCCGGCACATGCCAGATGTCGGGGAAGGCGATCGGCCGCAGGCCGCCCGGACTGTTGTAGTAGCGCTCGAGAATGAACAAGGTGCCGCCGGCGGCGAGCAGATTGATGCCAAGGCCCGCCACGATGAAGTCGGCGAAGAAGCGCAAGGTCAGCAGCGCCAGGAGCTGCGACAGCACCACCGCAACCACCAGCGCCGACAGGAAGGCCGGCCAGGCGCTGCCGCTCCAGTCGCCGACCGCGACGGCGGCGAAGGCCGCCGCCAGCATCATACCCTCGACCGCGACGTTGAGGATGTTGGCGCGCAAGGTGACCATCGCCGCCAGCGCGGCAAGCAGGATCGGCGTCGACTGTTCCAGGACCGCGGCGAGCAGCGATGTGAGATTCATCCGCGCCTCCTCACGCTGCCTGGGCGGCACGACGCAGCCGCGCCGTCATCAGCAGCACGAGCAGGCCGGTCAAAAGGTTGACCAGGGAGCGCGGCACGTCGGTGGAAATCTGCATATAGGCGGCGCCGTTCAGCATCGCGGCGTAGAACAGCGCGGTCGCCAGCGAGCCGATCGGATGGACGCGGGCAAGCAGCGCGCAGGTCAGGCCGACCAGTCCGTAGCTCGGCGAGAAATTCTGCTCGAAGCGATGGCCGACGCCGAGCACGTAGAGCGCTCCGGCCAGGCCGGCCAATCCGCCGGCAATGACCATTGCCGATATCACCCGCCGCGCCGCCGGCACGCCGGTAGCCTCGGCGAAGCGCAGATTGGTGCCGGCCGCGCGAACCTCGGCACCCCATTGCGTGCGGAACAGAACGATCCAGGAGACGACGGCGAGCACGGCCGCGACGAGGAAGCCGCTGGTGGCGCGCGGGACGAAGGGCAAGGGCGGCAGCCAGATCGAGTTCGGCACCATCCAGCTCACCGCGCCATAGGCCGTGGTGTCGCGGATCACCTGGTTGGCAAGCCATGAGGTGATCAGCAGAATGATGATGTTGAGCATCAATGTCGTCACCACCTCGTCGACGGCGAGACGCACCTTGAGCACGCCTGGAATCCAGCCGACCACCGCACCGGCAAGAAAGCCGGCGATAATAGCGAGCGGCATCAGCACAAAGGCCGGCAGCGAAGCGCCGGCGATGGCGACGACCGTGGTGGTGACCGCGCCGGCATAGAGCTGGCCCTCCCCGCCGACATTGAAGATGCCGGCGCGAAAGGAAAAGACGACACCCAGCGCGATCAGGGTGAGCGGCGTGGCGCGATTGAGGAACAGGGCGAAGTTGCCGAGCGAATCGAAATTGGCGAGCAGCAGGTCGCGATAGGCGCGGACCGGCTCATCCGTGATCGACGCGACCAGCAGGAAGCCGAGCGCCAGCGTGAGCAGGATCGCGGCCAGCGGCGCGCGAATGACGCGCAGGAAATTGGACAGCGCAGGCGCCATTTACGCTGCCTCCTTCGATCCGCCGTTCATCAGATATCCGACGGTCTCCTCGTCGGCCTCGGCCCGGTCGAGGACGCGCATCATGCGCCCCGAATACATGACGCCGATCCTGTCGGAGAGCGCGAAGATCTCCGACAGCTCGGACGAGATCAGGAGCACCGCGCGGCCCCGGTCGGCGGCCTGCAGGATGCGCGCGTGGACGAATTCGGATGCGCCGATATCCAGTCCGCGAGTCGGCTGGCAGATCAGGAGCAGCGATGGATCGCGCTCCAGCTCGCGGGCGATCACCAGTTTCTGCATATTGCCGCCGGACAGCCAGCCTGCCTGCGTCGAAGGCTGCGCGCCGCGCACGTCGAACTCCCTGATCTTGTCGCCGGCGAAGCCGTCGAGCTTGTGCCGGTCGATCAGGCCGCCGGAGAGCAGTCCGGCGCGTTTGTAATTGGTGGCGGCGACATTCTCGGCGACGCTCATCGTGACGCTGAGGCCGCGGTCGAGGCGATCTTCCGGCACGAAGCCGAGACCAGCCTGCTGACGTTCGCGCAGGTCGGCTTCGGTCAGATCCCGCTCGCCGAAACAGATCTTGCCCGCCTGCACCGGCATCAGCCCCGCGATCGCCTCGGCAAGCTCCGTCTGGCCGTTGCCGTCGACGCCGGCGATACCCAGCACCTCGCCGGCCCGCACCTCAAGGCAGATGCGGTCGAGCAGACGGCGGCCTGAATGATTGGTCATGCTGACATTGTCCAGCGTCAGAACCGGGGCGCCGAAGCTGCGCTGGGCGCTGCCCTTGCGGCCGACAAGGAATACCTCGCGGCCGACCATGTCGCGGGCAATGTCGGCTTCGGTGACATCGGCCGTATTGCGCGTGGAAATGCTGCGGCCGCGGCGAATGACGGTCACGCGGTCGGAGACGGCTTTCACCTCGCGCAGTTTGTGGGTGATGAAAAGAATGGTGCGGCCCCTGGCGCGCAAGCCGTCGACCACGCCGATCAGTTCATCGACTTCGGGCGGCGTCAGCACGGCGGTCGGTTCGTCGAGGATCAGGAGATCGGCGTCGAAGGCCAGCGCCTTCAGGATCTCGACGCGCTGGCGTTGGCCGACCGAAAGCGTGCGCACCGGCGCTCCCGGATCGAGATGGAAGTTGTAGCGCGCGATCAGCTCACGGGCGCGATCGTTCATCTGGCGGCGGTCGGAGAAGATACCCAGCCTGCGTGGCTGGCGGCCGAGAAACAGGTTCTCCGCCACGGTCATGGACGGCACGAGCGTGAAGTGCTGGTGCACCATGCCGATGCCGAGGCGGCTCGCGGCGATCGGGTCGGCGATCGTCACTGTCTTGCCGTTGAGCACGATGGAGCCGGCGTTCGGCTGGTGAATGCCGGCAAGGATGTTCATCAGCGTCGATTTGCCGGCGCCGTTCTCGCCGCAGATGACATGCACCTCGCCGCGCCGGACATCGAGGTCAACATGGCTGAGCGCGGCCTTCTCGCCAAACGACTTGGCAATGCCTGCAAGGCTCAAAATGATGTCCGGATCGCTCATCAGTACGCTTTCTGAGGCACGCTTGCTGGTCGGCATGGCGGGACGCTGCCTAGAAGGTTTCGCCGTTTCGCGGAAACGGCGACACCTTCTCTCTCTTTGTTTTTACGCCATTCCC
>NZ_RZTO01000364.1:0-5872 GCF_003997225.1 Mesorhizobium sp. M2C.T.Ca.TU.002.02.1.1 | reverse complement strand
ATCCTGTTCATCGGCCAGGTCGCCAGCCATGCCAAGGAGCGCGAAGCCTTCCAGGAGGTCGACTACAAGCGCTTCTTCAGCGACATCGCAAAATGGGTGGTCGAGATCGACGATGCCGCGCGCATCCCCGAATTCGTCACCCGCGCCTTTGCAGTCGCGACCTCGGGCCGTCCCGGCCCGGTCGTCATCTCGCTGCCGGAAGACATGCTGACCAGCGAGGTCGAGGCGCCGCAAGCGCTGCCGCACACACCGGTCGAGACACGTCCGGGCGAAGCCGAGCTCGATGCTCTGCAGATGCTGCTCGCCAATGCAAAGCGTCCCTTCGTCATTCTCGGCGGCACGCGCTGGAACGAGGAAGCCGTGGCGCATATGCGCACGATCGCCGAGGCATGGTCGCTGCCGGTCGGCTGCTCCTTCCGCCGCCAGATGCTGTTCGACCATCTGCATCCGAGCTACGCTGGCGATGTCGGCATCGGCATCAATCCGAAGCTGGCGGAGCGGATCAAGCAGGCCGACGTGGTGCTTTTGATCGGCGGCCGTCTGGGCGAGATGCCGTCCTCGGACTACACGCTGCTGAAGAGCCCTTATCCCGACCAGGCGCTGGTGCATGTCCATGCCGATGCCGGCGAGCTCGGCCGCGTCTACCGGCCGACGATAGCCATCAACGCCTCACCCGCCGCTTTCGTCGAGGCCTTCGCCAAACGCAAGCCCGCCGCCAAGCCTGCCTGGGCGGCTGACATCGAAAAGGCACATACCGCCTATCTCGAATGGTCGACGCCGCCGCAGACCGGCCCTGGCCCGGTGCAGATGGGTCCGATCATCGAGCATCTCGGAAGAATCCTGCCGGAAGACGCCATCCTCACCAACGGTGCCGGCAACTACGCCACCTGGGTGCATCGCTTCTACCGCAACCGCCGCTTCGGCACCCAGGCCGCGCCCACATCCGGCTCGATGGGCTACGGCACGCCGGCCGCGGTTGCGGCCAAATCACTGTTCCCGGACCGCACCGTGGTGGCCTTCGCCGGCGACGGCTGCTTCCTGATGAACGGCCAGGAGTTCGCGACGGCCGTCCAATATGACCTGCCGATCGTCGTGATCGTCGTCAACAACGGCATTTACGGCACGATCCGCATGCATCAGGAGCGGGAATATCCGAGCCGCGTCGTCGCCACCGAGCTCAGGAACCCGGACTTCGCGGCGCTGGCCCGCGCCTATGGCGGCCATGGCGAGACGGTGGAAAAAACCGCCGACTTCGCGCCGGCCTTCGAACGCGCGCGCGCCAGCGGCAAGCCGGCGATCGTCGAGATCAAGCTCGATCCCGAAGCGATCACGCCGACCCGCACGCTGACGCAGATACGCAATAAGGCCTGAGCGCCGGCCCGCCGACTTCCGAATGGATCGCGATTCTGCCGGGCGCTACATCGCTCCGCCTGACTTCTCGATCTGCCCGCGAATCTCGCCGTCCTTGTTCTTGGCGGTATGGACGTTGACGTAGTATTTGCCGGCCTCCAGGTCGGCCGCTTGCGCGTCCGTCAGCGTCGCCGATCCCTTGATCGGGCTTTTCAGCTTCTTGAACGGGATGACCGGATCCGCATTCGCGCCCATATCCGCCGGCCCGTGGATGTGGGCGGCCACGGCAGGCCCGCTGAGGCCGGAATATTTGACGTTCCAGCTGAGCTTCTTGCTGGTGGTGTCGAAGGTGAGTGTCGCTGTGCCCTTGCCCTTGGTGGTGACGGGCGGGCTCTGCTGGCTGCCGTCGAGCGTCGCCTTGAACTTCATCGTCTCGGCCATGGCCGGCGATGCGATGAGGAAAGCAGTGGAAACGGCTAAAGCCGAAAGCATCGGCAGGATGCGCATGAAGGACCTCCGTTGATTGCGGCATCCTTCGCGGCTCCCCGGCGTGCGGATGCGCCCATTCAACGGCCGGGCGGCCGGATGTATCCCTGTGCGCACGATTATTTTACCTCGACCAACGAAAAGGGGCGGTCGCCCGCCCCTTTCCACCTTCCGCGTTGAGAGCGGAGCTTACTTGATCGCCTTGTCGGTGATCGCGGTCGTGTAGGCGCCGCTCGCCTCCTTGCTGATGATCTTCTGGTCGAGCAGCGCCTTGGCGGTGCGCTCGTAGGCGGCCGGGATCAGCTTGCCGTCGGCATTGTCGATCAGCTTGGCCACTTCCTTCATCATGAACTTCTGGTGGTTCTCGTCCTGGCCGCCGGCGTCGACGACGATTTCGGCCGCCTCGTCGGTGTTCTCGGTGGCGTATTTCCAGCCCTTCATCGAGGCGCGCACGAAGCGCACCATCTTGTCCTCGAAGGCCGGGTCCTTGAGCTTGTCCTCGAGCGTGTAGAGCCCGTCCTCCAGAAGGTCGTTGCCCATGGCCGAGTAGTTGAACACGACAAGGTCTTCCGGCTTGTAGCCGGCGTCTAGAACTTGGCCGTATTCGTTATAGGTCATGACCGAGATGCAGTCGGCCTGCTTCTGGATCAGCGGCTGCACGTCGAAGCTCTGCTTGAGCACCGTCACGCCGTCCGGGCCGCCATCGGTCTTGAGACCGATCTTGTTCATCCAGGCGTAGAACGGATATTCGTTGCCGAAGAACCAGACGCCGAGCGTATGGCCCTTGAAGTCGGCTTCCGTCTTGATCGGGCCGGCCTTGGGGCAGACCAGTTCCATGCCCGCCTTCTTGAACGGCTGGGCGATGTTGACGAGCATAACGCCCTTGTCGCGGGCCGCGAGCGCGCCGCCCATCCAGTCGACGATGACGTCGGCGCCGCCGCCGGCGATCACCTGTTCCGGTGCGATATCCGGGCCGCCCGGCTTGATGTCGACGTCGAGGCCTTCGGCGTCATAGAAGCCCTTGGCCTTGGCGACATAATAGCCGGCGAACTGGGCCTGCGTGACCCATTTCAGCTGCAGCGTCACCTTGTCGGCGGCCATCGCCTGGAAGGCGGCCAGCGACATGGCGCCGGCCAAAGCAGAAATCAGCAGTCTTTTCATGTTGTTACCCTCTGAAGTTAGCACCCAAACCCACCGCCCCTATCCACCTCGGACAGAGGGATGCCAAAACGTGACGGCTCTCTCGATGAGAGCGACCACGCCATAAAAGACCGAACCCGCAAGGGCTGCAACTGCGATTTCGGCCCACACCATGTCGATGTTCATCCGCCCGACTTCCGTCGAAATGCGGAATCCCATGCCGACCACGGGCGTGCCGAAGAACTCCGCGACGATGGCGCCGATCAGCGCCAGCGTCGAGTTGATCTTCAGCGCGTTGAAGATGAACGGCATTGCCGCCGGAAGCCTGAGCTTCAGCAAGGTCGGCCAATAGCCCGACGCATAGGTGCGCATCAAATCGCGCTCCATATGCCCGGATGCGGCGAGCCCCGCGACCGTGTTCACCAGCATCGGGAAGAAGGTCATGATGATGACGACTGCGGCCTTGGACGGCCAGTCGAAGCCGAACCACATGACCATGATGGGCGCCACGCCGATGATCGGCAGCGCCGAGACCATGTTGCCGATCGGCAGCAGACCGCGCCGCAGGAACGGCACGCGGTCGGCGAGGATGGCGACGGCAAAGCCGGCGAGATTGCCGACGATGTAGCCGATGAGCACCGCCTTGAAGATCGTCTGCCGCACATCGGACCCCAGGATCGGCAGCGAGTTGGCGATACGCGCGCCGATGGCGCTCGGCGGCGGCAGAAGGATGAAGGGGATGCCGGCGCCGCGCGTTACCGCTTCCCAGATGATCAGGATCCAGGCCCCGAAGATCGCCGGGATGATCAGGCGCAATGCGTTCCTTGAGACGCTTTCGCTCGGACGTAACGAGGCGAGCAAGGCAACGCAGCGCCAGGCAAGCAGCCAGGCAGCGGCGAGCAGCAGGAAATATGGCGCCAGTGCCGTACCCTCGAAACCGGCTATACCCTTGATCAGGAGCCAGGCGGCGGCATGGGCGCCAACGAACAGCACGATGGCCTCGACCATCGGCGTCAGCTTTGTGGCCGACACCAGTGCCGCGAGGAGCAGCAGCCCGATGATCAGCCCCTTGGCGCCCATATAGGGATAGGCCATCGTCGCGGCCGGCTCTGCCAGCGCGGCGGCTTCCGGCTTCGTCATTGCGCCGAGCGCGAAGGCGATGAGGCAAAGTAGGATTGCCAGCACCGATTGCCAGGATGGCTTCAGCCAGGTCATGCCGGCCTCCCGCCCATGGCGCGGTCGACGAGGCGTCCGGCGATGCCGACGACCATCACCAGCAGCGCCGCGACGATCGAGCCTGCGACCAAAGCCGACCAGATATCGATCGTCTGGCTGTAATAGGCGCCCGCAAGCAATTTTGCCCCAATGCCGGCGACCGCTCCTGTCGGCAGTTCGCCGACGATGGCGCCGACAAGGCTCGCCGCCACCGCCACCTTCATCGAGGTGAACAGGAACGGCACCGAGGCCGGCACGCGCAATTTCCAGAAGGTCTGCGAAGCGCTGGTATTGTAGGTATGCATCAAATCGAGATGCATGAGCTCGGGCGAGCGCAGGCCCTTCACCATGCCGACGGCGACGGGGAAGAACGACAGATAGGTCGAGATCAGCGCCTTGGGGATCAGGCCGGTGATGCCGACCGCCGCCAGCACCACGATGATCATCGGCGCCACCGCCAGGATGGGAATGGTCTGCGAGGCGATGATCCAAGGCATCAGGCTGCGGTCGAGCGTCGCCACATGCACGATGCCCACCGCAATGACGATGCCGAGCGCGGTGCCGAAGGCGAAGCCGAGCAGCGTCGAGGACAATGTCACCCAGGCGTTGTAGACCAGGCTGCGGTTCGAGGTGATGGACCGCAGGAAAGTGTTTTCGAAGAAATTCACCGCCACCTGATGCGGCGCCGGCAGCGTCGGCTTCGGCTGCGACAGCGTCTTGCCGATGAACTCGACCGCGCCGGGCGTCTCATTGCCGCGCTGATCGAGATCGCGCTGGAACGGCGCGTTGAGGATGACGGCGAAGGCGTACCAGAGCACCACCACGCCGGCGAGGATGGCGGTGACGGGGATGATTTTCGAGCGGAAGGAGTCCATCTAGCGCGGCTCCCCTCCTCTCCCCACCGGGGAGAGGGTGGCCGGAGCGAAGCGAAGGCCGGGCAGCTTGGACTGACGTGCCGTGGCGTACCCGCTCTTCGTCATCCTAGGGCGGAGCAAGGAGCGAAGCGACGCGGCGCAGACCCTAGGATCCATGCCGTTACCTAGATGCCCCACAGCGGTGCAGAATATGACTGGCTGCGCCGCGCCCTGGCTGTTACGCATTCTGGACCGCTTACGCCCTTCGACCAACATCACGGCATGGATCCTAGGGTCTGCGCTCCGCTTCGCGTCGCTCCGCCCTAGGATGACGAAGGCGTGGGGGCCTCGTCTGCACTCATTCGCCCTCCCCTCAATCATCATAGCTGTGCCCCGCCCTCAACCCATCCCGCACGCGCGCGGCGATCGCCAAAAACTCCGGCGTCTCGCGGATGTCGAGCGGGCGCTTCCGCGGCAGCGTCGATTCGATGATGTCGGTGACGCGGCCGGGCCGCGGCGACATCACCACGATGCGGGTCGACAGATAGACAGCCTCCGGGATCGAATGGGTGACGAAGCAGATCGTCTTGTTGGTGCGGTCCCAGAGCTCGAGGAGCTGCTCGTTCAGATGGTCCCGCACGATCTCGTCGAGCGCGCCGAACGGCTCGTCCATCAGGAGCAGGTCCGCATCGAAGGCCAAGGCGCGCGCGATCGAGGCGCGCTGCTGCATGCCGCCGGAAAGCTGCCAGGGATATTTCTTCTCGAAGCCCGAGAGGTTGACGAGCGCCAGCGTGCGCTTGATGCGCTCCGCCTGCTCGGCCTGGCTC
>NZ_RZTO01000363.1:0-5876 GCF_003997225.1 Mesorhizobium sp. M2C.T.Ca.TU.002.02.1.1 | reverse complement strand
CTTCAAGGAAGGCATGATCGCGGCCATCAACGCCGGCAACCCGCAATATCTGCCGACGGTCGAGCAGGCGAACGAGATCATCAACAACACTGGCATCGCCGTCTCCAAGGCGCTCGCCGGAACCGCAAGCGCGGCCGACGCCCTGAAGGAAGCCGACGAAGCTAACAACGCCGCGCTCGCCCGCTAGGTCGAGAGGCGCGCCCTGCCGCGTGCGCTCCCTGTGCGCGGCAGGGTGAATTTCCCTGCATTCATGGATTGATGATGAGACCCGTGGCCGCAGCGTCCGATCCTACAAGGCATTTCTCCCAGCCGATCATCGTCTGCCTGACGGTAGCGTCGGTGGCGCTGACGCTGTTTGTCATCTGGATTTCCCTGCACGACCTCTCGCTGATGCGGGCAGGGCGCGAGAAGTTCGTCGGGCTCGACAACTATACCCGCTTCCTCGGCGATCCGCGCGCCATGGCCGCGCTCTGGCGCACGGTGCTCTTCACCGTGCTGGCGACCGTGATCGAGATCGCGCTCGGCCTTGCCGTCGTGCTCTTCCTCGACCGCGACTTCGCCATGAAGCGGCTGGTGCGGACGTTGCTTCTGGTGCCGATCATCATGACGCCTGTGGTCGTCGGCCTCACCTGGCGCTTCCTCTTCGATCCGGCCACCGGCATGGCGAACTATCTTCTGTCGCTGGTGGGCATCGCCCAGGTCGACTGGCTTGGCAGCCCGCGGATCGCGCTGTTTTCGGTACTGGTCGCCGACATCTGGCAGTGGACGCCCTTCGTCATCCTGCTTGTGATGGCCGCGCTTGAATCAGCGCCCACCGATCCGCTCAACGCCGCCCGCGTCGACGGCGCACGCGAATGGCAGGTCACCTGGTACGTGCTCCTTCCCATGCTGCGCCGGGCGCTTGCCATCGTCGCGCTGATCAGGGCGATCGACAGCATCAAGGCCTTCGACCTCTTCTACATCATGACGCGCGGCGGGCCGGCGTTGTCGACCGAGACGCTGAACTATTACGGCTATATCGTCGCCTTCACCAATTTCGACATCTCCTACGCCTTGGCTATCGCCATCATCCTGACCGTGTTCACCAATGTCGCGCTGCTCACCATGTACAGCGTGCTCTTCCCGAAGACGGGGGACCGCTGATGGCCAGGCGCGCGCTGTTCTATGTCGGTCTGGCCCTGCTTCTGCTTGCGGTGCTGTTCCCGCTCTATTGGGTCGTCGTCACCTCCTTCAAGACGACGCGCGACGCCTTCGCCATTCCGCCCGTCTGGCTGTTCAGCCCGACGCTCGACAACTATCGCACGGTGTTCGCCAATCGCGGCTTCCTTAGCGCCTTCGCCAATTCCTTCATCGTCTCGATCCTCTCCAGCGCGCTCGCCGTCGCCGTCGGCTCGGTCGCCGCTTATGGTCTGGCGCAGCAGCCGGCGGAGCTGCGCCGCGCCCGGGAGAAATTCATCCTCAGCCTGCGCATCGCGCCGGCGCTGCTCTTCGTCATCCCCATGTATTACCTGGCGACCCGCATCGGCGCGCTGAACAAGCACTGGCTGCTGATCGCCGCCTATGCCTTCGTCAACGTACCCTTCGCCATCTCGCTGCTCATCACCTTCTTCGACGACATCCCGAAGGAGTTGCGCGATGCCGCTCGCGTCGACGGCGCGCGCGAGTTTTCGATCTTCTGGCATGTGTATCTGCCGGCCGCGCGCGGCGGCATCATAGCCACGCTCATCCTGTGCGTGCTGTTCACCTGGAACGAGTTCTTCGTGGCGCTCGTGCTGACCGGCCGAGACACTCAGACGCTGCCGGTCTCGATCACCTCGTTCCTGACATTCCAGGGCATCCAATGGGGCGCGCTGACCGCCGCCGCCACCCTCATCATGCTGCCGATGATCGTGCTCGGCGTCCTGGTGCAGGGACAGGTGGTGCGCGGCATGACGCTTGGCAGCGTGAAGGGCTGAACAACCGATGGCGAAACTCTCGATACGGTCGGTCTCGAAATCCTACGGCGCGGTCCCTGTGCTGGACGACGTCTCGGTCGAGGTCGAGGAGGGCTCTTTCGTCGTGCTGCTCGGCCCGTCCGGCTGCGGGAAGTCGACGCTGCTCCATGCCGTGGCCGGGCTTAATCCAATCGACTCCGGCAGCATCGTCATCGGCGACCGCAACGTCACCAACCTGCCCGCGCGGGAACGCGATGTCGCGATGGTCTTTCAGTCCTACGCGCTCTATCCGACGATGACGGTGGCGCAGAACATCGCCTTCCCGCTCAAGATGCGCGGGCTCGATCGCAGGGCTTCGGACGAGAAGGTCGCCGGCGTCGCGCGCCTGCTGCAGATCGAGCCGCTGCTATCGCGTCTGCCGCGCGAGCTTTCCGGCGGCCAGCGTCAGCGCGTTGCCATCGGCCGGGCGCTGGTGCGCGACCCCCGCCTCTTCCTATTCGACGAGCCGCTGTCCAATCTGGACGCCGCACTGCGCACCGAGCTCAGGGCCGAGATCAAGCGCCTGCACCAGTCGATCCGCCGCACCATGGTCTATGTCACGCATGACCAGACCGAGGCGCTGACCCTCGCCGACAAGATCGTCGTCCTGAAGGCCGGCAAGATCGAGCAGACCGGCACGCCGCTGTCGCTCTATGACGATCCCGACAACGCCTTCGTCGCTGGTTTCATCGGCACGCCGCGCATGAACTTCCTCAAGGCGACGGTGGTCGATGACGGCAAGGCGCTCACGGCCGGCGAAGCGAGAGTGGACATTACGCATCTCAAGGCTCGGCTGGATAACGGCCGCATCGTCACGCTCGGCATCCGCCCGGAACATCTCGACGAGAAGGAAGGCGTGACGCTTTCTCTGGCCGTCGACGTCACCGAGCGGCTGGGTTCGACCTCATACGTCCACGGCGCGCTGCCCTCCGGCGAAACGGTCGTCGCCGAACGCCGCGAGGATCAGCCGCGCTTCGGCGAGACGATAACGCTGCGTTTCCAGCCCACCCGCGCCCGCATCTTCGACGCCGAGGGCAACCGCATCCGCTAGCGAGGCGTCCGCTGCTGACCGATCCCTGCCGGCAGCCTTCCCTGGTCATCAGCCGCCATCGACTCAGCTCAAGCGCCGCCGCCATGGCTTGGCGCATCGGCGGCGGCCATCCAGGATTTCAGGCGTTCGAGCATGGGCTCCGTCAGCGGGGTGGATTTCCGTTCCGCAAGATTGAAGAAAACCGTTTTGGCGGCGAGCTTCGCCGCGAGTTCGCCGCCATGCAGCCTGCGCATCTCGTAGTCCGTCTGGATGGAGGTGCGGCCGACACTGCGGACCGTGCCGTAGATTTCCACGATGACCCCCGATGGCACCTCGCCGACGAAGTCGATCTCATGCCGGACGTCGGCCCACCCCCTGTCGGCCCATTCGGGCGTCGTCGGCGCCCAGCCGGTCGCCTGTCCCAGCAGGATGTTGATGGCGTCGTCGAAGAAGGCGACGTAGAACCGCGTCGTCATGTGGCCCATCATGTCGCAATTCCAGGGTTGAACCACAGCTCTCGTCAGTAAGATCATCTTTGTTCCCGATAATTTATCCGATGCGACCACATCTAGACCAGCGGGGATTGGTTGTCTCCGTGGAGAGCCTAAAGCGCGTCGCGATCTTTCAGATTCGCTCCATGCGCTTTAGGGTTTTGATTTTACGCATGTCTTTATCGATTGCCGGACCTCTGACGGGTCGATTTTTTTACAGCGACGGCAGGATGCCCCGAATGTGGCTGGCGAACGCCTCGACGGCCGGCGATCTCGTGGTTTCGGCGAAGGCGATCAGGACGCCGAGCCGGGACAGTCTCGGAAGCGGCGCGTTGAGGATGAACAGGTCCGGCGGGACGGCCTTCTGCGTCATTACGCTTATCGCAAGGCCGGAGCGCGCCACGGCTATCAGGCCAGTGAGGCTGTTGCTGGCATAGGCTATCTTGTAGCGCAGCCCGGCACGGGATATGGCATCGCAGGCCGCCTTGTGGTCCATGGCGTTCGATGCCGGCAAGGCCAGCGGCACGGTCTCGCCGAACTCGTGCAGCTCCAGTGTCGGCTTGCTGCCGACCCAGACCATCGCTTCCGTGCGCACGACCTCCCTGGACGCGCTCGCGTCCGGAATGGAGACGAGCGCCAGATCGACCTGGCGCGCATGCAGCAGGTTGTGGAGCTCGACGGTCGGCGCGGCCACGACCTTGATCTCGATGTCCGGATAAAGGCTGCCGAAGCTTCTCAAGAGCGTGGGAAAGAAGGCGCTCAGATAGTCTTCCGGGCTGCCGAAGATGATCGAGCCCTGCAGGCCCTTGCCGGAAAAAGCCGAAACCGCTTCGTCGTGGATCTTGAGGATGCGCTCGGCATAGGCAAGGAAGCGTTCGCCGCTGCCGGTCAGGCGCACGCCGCTGCCGCTTCGATGGAACAGGCTCTGGCCACCGAGCGCGTCCTCGAGCCGCTGTATCTGCATCGTCACCGCCGATTGCGTGCGCCCGACCTGCACGGCCGTGGCGCTGAGCGTTCCCGAATGCGCCGCGCGCACGAAGGTTGACAGCAATTTGAGATCGAGGGGTGCGGCCATATCAATTCCATTGATATCGGAGTCCAATATCTATCAATTTTACTGCTGTAGCGCCAGCCGCTAATCTTCGGGTCTGCATTTTTGGCGAGGCTGCGAGATGTCGAGAAATCTGGATAATGCCTTCTGGTCGGCGGCGCGAAAGCACCTCATCCGCTATGGCGGCGCCTTCGAGCCCGCCATCATCGAGCGCGCCGAAGGCTCGTTCGTCTACGACGCCGACGACCGGCCGATACTCGACTTCACCTCCGGCCAGATGAGCGCGCTGCTCGGACATGCGCATCCGCGGATCGTCGCGACGGTGCGCCGCCAGGTCGAAACCGTGGCGCATCTCTTTAGCGGCATGCTGTCCCGCCCGGTCGTCGAGCTTGCTGAGCGCCTCGCCGCGCTGGCGCCCGGCCTCGACAGGGCGCTCCTGCTTTCGACGGGCGCCGAGTCGAACGAGGCGGCCATCCGCATGGCCAAGCTGGTGACGGGCAAGCACGAGATCGTCGCCTTCTCCAAGAGCTGGCACGGTATGACCGGGGTCGCCGCTTCCGCCACCTACAGCGCCGGGCGCAAGGGCTACGGGCCTGCGGCGGTCGGCTCGATCGCGATTCCGGCGCCGAACAGCTTTCGCCCGCGCTTCAAGAAGGCAGACGGCTCGCTCGACTGGGCGGCCGAGCTCGACGATGCCTTCGCCCTGGTCGACAGCCAGTCGACCGGCAGCCTGGCTGCCTTCATCGCCGAGCCGATCCTGTCGAGCGGCGGCATGCTGGAGCTGCCGCCGGGCTATCTCGCGGCGCTGAAGCAGAAATGCCACGAACGCGGCATGCTGCTCATCCTCGACGAGGCGCAGACCGGCGTCGGCCGCACCGGCGATATGTTCGCCTTCCAGCGCGACGGCGTCACGCCCGACATCCTCACTCTGTCGAAGACCATCGGCGCCGGCCTTCCGCTGGCGGCTGTCATGACGAGCGCCGAGATCGAGGAAACCGCGCATGAGCGAGGCTTCCTGTTCTACACCACCCATGTGTCCGATCCGCTCCCGGCCGCAGTCGGCGTGACCGTGCTCGATGTCGTCGAAGAGGAGCGCCTCGTCGAGCGCGCCCGCCATCTCGGCAAAAGGCTTTTCGACGGACTGTCCGAACTGAAGCAACGCTATGAATGCGTCGGCGACGTGCGCGGCCGCGGCCTGATGCTGGGCGTCGAGATCATCAAGAACGGAGAGAGCCGCGAGCCCGACCACGAGCTCGGCGCGAAGATTGCCGCGGAGGCATTCAGGCGCGGGCTCAGCATGAACATCGTCAAGCTTCCCGGCATGGGCGGCG
>NZ_RZTO01000362.1:0-5890 GCF_003997225.1 Mesorhizobium sp. M2C.T.Ca.TU.002.02.1.1 | reverse complement strand
GTTCTCTTCCCTGGTAACGGTTTCGTGTTCAGCGTTTGGCGGCCGATTCCGACCAAATCGTGACATCTGGCGGTCTAGCCGGCGAATGTTTCATCACTGTGCCGACATGTTTAATAAAATGTTTCGGCCTGTTTTTACCTGTGATCCAGCGACATCTTTCCTCGGTGGAGCGACTTGACGGCAACACCCGCCGGCGCGATAAAGCCGCCCATGAAAACGTCTTTCGCCATTTGTGGCATTTGCATTATTGGCTAGCCTCGCGCTGGTCCGGACGTTTTCGCCTCATCTTTCCCCAGATCGGAAAAACGCCCCGGCCAGCAGGCTGGAGCCTGATTTGCGCTTTCGGCGCAGACAAGGCTCCGACCAATCTAAGGGATCGGAAGGGCACGCATGTCGGACGCATCGAAGGGCCTCAGCCTCTACAACACGCTGACGCGGACGAAGGAACGTTTCGTTCCGATCGACCCGCGCAATGTGCGCATGTATGTCTGCGGCCCGACCGTCTATGACTTTGCCCATATCGGCAATGCCAGGCCGGCGATCGTCTTCGACGTGCTTTTCCGCCTGTTGCGCCATCTCTACGGCGAAAGCCACGTCACGTATGTGCGCAACATCACGGATGTCGACGACAAGATAAATGCCAGGGCGCTGCGCGATTTCGGCGGCGAGATCGCGGCCGGAAAACTGTCGCTCAACGACGCGATCCGCAAGGTCACCGAAAAGACCGCCGACCAATACCACAAGGATGTCGCGGCCCTCGGCTGCCTGCAGCCGACTTTTGAACCGCGCGCCACCGAGTTCGTCGCGCCCCGTGCCGACGGCAAGGCCGACATGCTGTCGCTGATCCGGCAACTGATCGAGCGCGGCCACGCCTATGTGGCCGGCGGCGAGGTGCTGTTCGATACCGCCTCGATGCCGGACTATGGTGAGCTCTCGAAGCGCAATCTCGACGAGCAGCAGGCGGGCGCGCGCATCGCGGTCGACGCGCACAAGAAGAACCCCGGCGACTTCGTGCTGTGGAAGCTGTCCACGCCCGAAGAGCCCGGCTGGGAAAGCCCGTGGGGCCGGGGCCGGCCCGGCTGGCACGTCGAATGCTCGGCCATGTCGGCCGCCTATCTCGGCGAGATTTTCGACATCCACGGCGGCGGGCTGGACCTGATCTTCCCGCACCACGAGAACGAGATCGCCCAGTCGCGCTGCGCCCACGGCACCAAGGTCATGGCCAACGTGTGGATGCACAACGGCTTCCTGCAGGTCGAAGGCCAGAAGATGTCGAAGAGCCTCGGCAATTTCTTCTCCATCCATGAGCTGCTGGAGACCGAGACGTTCGGCGGTAGGAAATGGCCCGGCGAGGTGCTCAGGCTAGCGATGCTGATGACTCATTACCGCGAGCCGATCGACTTTTCCGTGCGCAAGCTTGAGGAGGCGGAAAACACGTTGCGCAAATGGAAGCGGGCGGCAGACCTGGCGCCTGCGGCCTCGACGGATCTGCCGACCGGGGTGGTGGAAGCGCTGTCCGACGATCTCGCCACCTACGCCGCCTTCCAGGGACTGACGCAGCTTGCCAGCGAAGCGGGCGACGCCGGCGGCGAGAAAGCCGCCGCTTCGCTGAAGGCAGCGCTGGCCTTCCTCGGCTTCGACGTCGGCGCGGCCAAGGTGGACGAGGCGGCGGTGGCAAAGGCCATCGCGGACCGGCTCACGCTGATCGCGGCGAAGAACTGGGCGGAGGCGGATCGGGTTCGCGACGAGCTGCTGGCGCAGGGCGTGCAGCTGAAGGACGGCAAGGATCCCGCGACGGGCGAGCGCGTGACGACGTGGGAGATCAAGCGGTGAGGGTCGATGCTCTCTTGATGGAGAGGTTCGAGCGAGGCCCCCCTCTCTGTCCTGCCGGACATCTCCCCCTCAAGGGGGGAGATTGGATGTCGCCCAGGCTTTCGCCAATCGCCAACGTTTACGATTGGGTGCCGTCGGCGAAGCTGCTGATCTCCCCCCTTGAGGGGGAGATGCCCGGCAGGGCAGAGAGGGGGGCCTCGCGATGACCCATCATCGGGTATCGCCCGTCAGTCGCGGCAGTGCGCGCAAGATGCGCAAGGCGATGACCGATGCTGAACTGAAGCTTTGGAATGAGGTGCGCGCCGACAGGCTGATGGGAATGGCGTTCAGGCGCCAGATGCCGATAGCTGGCTACATCGTTGATTTTGCTTGTCCCGCTAAAAGGCTGATTGTTGAACTCGATGGGTCTCAGCATGCTTCGGCCGAGGTCGCGGCGACTGATACGGTTCGTGACGCGAGGCTGGAAGCGCTAGGCTGGACCATCCTGCGCTTCTGGAACGACGACGTGATCCGCGATATCGACAATGTCTGCCAGCACATCGTCATCGTGGCCGGCTTGACCGCCGCGCCACCAACGGAGGAGTTCGTCCCGTGATCGATCATCTCGGCATCACCGTATCCGATTTCGACGCATCCAAGGCTTTCTACGACAAGGCGATGGCGCCGCTGGGAGCGTCGCTGCTCTACATGGTGCCTGAGGAATATACCGGTGGCGCCAAGGTCGGCGGCTATGGCCGCGACCGGCCGGTGTTCTGGATGAGCGCAGGCAAGGAGAAGCCGAAGGACCACCAGCATATCGCCTTCACCGCGCGCAGCCGCGCCGAGGTCGATGCCTTCCATGCGGCGGCTCTTGCCGCCGGCGGCAAGGACAATGGTGGGCCGGGCCTGCGCCCGCACTATCACCCGAACTATTACGGCGCCTTCGTCTTCGATCCCGACGGCAACAATGTCGAGGCGGTCTGCCATGACCCGGAGTGAGCCGATGACCAGGAGCGGGCCATGAGCCTCGACAACAGGCCGATCTACACCGGCGGGTGCCAGTGCGGCGCCGTGCGCTTCCGCGTCGAAGGCGCGTTGGGCGACGCCTCGGTCTGCCATTGCCGCATGTGCCAGAAGGCGAGCGGCAATTTCTATCTGCCGCTGGTCTCGGTGCGCGGCGCCACGCTCGACTGGACGCGCGGCGAGCCGAAACGTTTCCGCTCGTCCAATGCTGCCTGGCGCGGCTTCTGCGCCGAATGCGGCACGCCGCTGACTTTCGAGGCTCCGGACGGCGTGGCGCTGGCGATCGCCGCCTTCGACGACCCGACCGGTATCGCGCCCACCATACAGTGGGGCGTCGAGGCGAAGCTTCCCTATGTCGACGGCATCCCGAAACTGCCGTCGGAGGAGACGATGGGCGATGTCTCGTCGGCGCCGTATCTCGCCGAGCTCGTCTCCTATCAGCATCCCGACCACGACACCGACCAATGGCCGCCGGAGGAAAAACCATGACCGATGAAGTTCGAACCGGTGGCTGCCAGTGCGGCGCCGTGCGTTTCCGCATCAAGGGCAAGCTTGGGCGCCCGTCCATCTGCCATTGCCGTATGTGCCAAAAGCAGTTCGGCAATTTCTTCGGCGCTCTCGTGACGGTGCCGAAGGACGGCGTCGAATGGACCCATGAGGAGCCGAGCTATTTCCAGTCTTCGGTCAACATCGACCGCGGCTTCTGCGCCCGCTGCGGCACGCCGCTGACCTACCGCCAGCCCGGCGCGCTGGAGATCGCCATCGGCGCCTTCGATGACCGCTCCGATCTCGCGCCGCAGATCCAGGTCAACTACGCCGTGCGGCTGCCCTGGGTGGAGAAGATCTTCGAGGCGCCGATCCTCGACGATCCCGATTTCTATCGGCGGCAGGAGCAGATCATCTCCTTCCAGCACCCGGACCACGAGACGGCGAACTGGCCGCAGCAGGGCTTGAAACTATGACGATACACAGCGGTTCCTTGCGCTCGCTCTATCCCGAGATCGAGCCGTTCGAGTCGGGCATGCTCGACGTCGGCGACGGCCACACCGTCTACTGGGAACGCTGCGGCACCAGGGGCGCCAAGCCCGCCGTGTTCCTGCATGGCGGCCCGGGCGGCACCATCTCGCCGAAACACCGGCGGCTGTTCGACCCTAAACTCTACGACGTCATCCTGTTCGACCAGCGCGGTTGCGGCAAGTCGACGCCCAACGCTTCGCTCGAGGCCAACACCACCTGGCATCTCGTCGCCGATATCGAGCGCCTGCGCGAGATGGCGGGCTTCGACAAATGGCTGGTGTTCGGCGGTTCCTGGGGCTCAACGCTGGCGCTCGCCTATGCCGAGACGCATCCGCAGCGCGTCAGCGAGTTGGTCGTGCGCGGCATCTACACGCTCACCCGCGCCGAACTCGAATGGTATTATCAGTTCGGCGTCTCCGAGATGTTCCCCGACAAATGGGAGCGCTTCCTGGCGCCCATCCCGGAGGCCGAGCGCGGCGACATGATGGCCGCATATCGCAAGCGGCTGGTCGGTTCCGACCGCAAGGCACAGGTCGAGGCAGCCCGTGCCTGGAGCATCTGGGAAGGCGAGACGATCACGCTGCTTCCCGAGCCCGAGACCAGCGACCCGTTCGGCCAGGACGACTATGCGGTCGCCTTCGCCCGCATCGAGAACCATTACTTCGTCCACGCCGGCTGGCTGGAGGAAGGGCAGCTTTTGCGCGACGCCTGGAAGCTCAAGGACATCCCCGGCACCATCGTCCACGGCCGCTACGACATGCCATGCCCGGCGAAATACGCCTGGGCGCTGCACAAAGCCTGGCCGAAGGCGGATTTCCACCTCATCGAGGGCGCCGGCCACGCCTATTCCGAACCGGGGATTCTGGATCGGCTGATCCGGGCGACGGATGGGTTCGCGGGGAAATAGTGATGTACGTTCGCGCTCCACACTGAAGGAGCGCGGCATTTCGAGCTACTGCCATGACAAAGCAACGCCTCTATCTCTTCGACACCACCCTTCGCGACGGCCAGCAGACGCCGGGCATCGACTTTTCCGTCGAGGACAAGATCGCGATCGCCAGGCTGCTCGACGTGTTCGGCATCGACTATGTCGAAGGCGGCTATCCAGGCGCGAACCCGACCGACACCGCCTTCTTCCAGAAGAAGCGGACGGAGAGCGCGAAATTCGTCGCCTTCGGCATGACCAAGCGGGCGGGAGTCTCGGCTTCCAACGATCCGGGGCTGGCGGCGCTGGTGCAGTCGAAGTCGGATGCCATCTGCTTCGTCGCCAAGAGCTGGGACTACCATGTGCGCGTCGCGCTCGGCTGCACCAATGAGGAAAACCTGGAATCGATCAAGGCCTCGGTCGAGACGGCGGTGGCTTCGGCCAAGGAAGCGATGGTCGATTGCGAACATTTCTTCGACGGCTTCAAGGCCAACCCGGACTACGCGCTGGCTTGCGCGAAGACCGCCTTTGATGCCGGCGCGCGCTGGGTGGTGCTGTGCGACACCAATGGCGGCACGCAGCCCTCGGAAGTGCGCGAAATCGTCGGCAAGGTCATCGCCGGCGGCATCCCCGGCGACCATCTCGGCATCCACGCTCATGACGACACCGGCCAGGCGGTGGCCAATTCGCTGGCCGCCGTCGAAGCCGGCGTGCGCCAGATCCAGGGCACGCTGAACGGCATCGGCGAGCGCTGCGGCAACGCCAACCTCATCACCATCATCCCGACGCTTTCGCTGAAGTCCGCCTTCGCCGATCGCTTTGAAACCGGCATTTCGGCGGAGGATCTGACAGGAATATCCAGGCTTTCCCGGGCTTTCGACGAATTGCTCAACCGCGCGCCGGAACCGCAGGCGCCCTATGTCGGCTCCTCCGCCTTCGCAACGAAGGCCGGCATCCATGCCTCGGCTCTCGCCAAGGAGCCGGCGACCTATGAGCACGTGCCGCCGGAAGCCGTCGGCAACCGCCGCCGCGTCATGGTCTCCGACCAGGGCGGCAAGGCGAATTTCCTCGCCGAGCTGAAGCGGCGCGGCATCGAGGTGCCCAGGGACGATC
>NZ_RZTO01000361.1:0-5894 GCF_003997225.1 Mesorhizobium sp. M2C.T.Ca.TU.002.02.1.1 | reverse complement strand
GCGATCGACTTCGCCTACTGGATCGCCGGCGGCGACGTGCAGCGCGGGCCTTACGCGGCCGCCGGCGGCCAGCCCGGCCATGCCGCGGCCTGGGAGGACGACGCCGTCAACGCCGCGACCGGAGACTTCTATCGCGCCACGCGCGCGACGCTCGAAGGCGCCTGGGTCCGTCCGCGCCATGACGGCTACATGGCGTTCCAGCAGCAGGCCTCCGACCGGATCAACGAAGGTCTTACCGGCCGGCAGGACGCTGGCCAAGTCGTCGCCGACATCAATCGCCTATTCAGGGAAAGTTTCGCGCCGGCCGCCGCCGGCTAGTTCCAGTGCACCAAGGGAGGAGAAAATGACCAGCCTGATACGCGGCCTGTTCGCCGCAACCGCCTTAGTCTCGATGCCGTTCACCGCCCACGCCGCCGACGTGAAGTCGGTGATCGACGGGCTGCCGGATGTGCTGAAGGCGCAATATGACGGCGCGCCGCAGAAGGTGCTGCCCTCGGCCTGGGACAATTTCACGCCGCCGGCGAAGCCCTGGAAGTGGTGCCACTCGGAAAGCTACCAGGGTAATCCGTGGCGCGTGTCGGTCACCAAGGAGCTGAAGCGGCTGGTCGACGGCCTCATCGCCGACGGCACGGTGTCGAGCTTCGAAGTGTCGGATTCGAACAACGACCCGAGCCAGCAGATCAATCAGATCCGGGCCTTCATCGACAAGAAATGCTCGATCATCACCTCGATCCCAGGCTCGGCGACCGCGCTCGACGATGCGGTGAACGCGGCGGCCAAGGCGGGCATTCCCTTCATCACCGCGGCCGGTTCGATCACCAGCCCCAACGCCATCAATGTCGATTCCAACTATGCCCGTTGGGGCTACGATATGATGACAGCGATCGGCAAGGCAAAGCCCGACGCCAGCGTGCTGGTGGTCGAAGGCATCGCCGGCCATCCGATCGTCGTCCAGGAGAAGCAGGGCGCCGACAAGGCGCTCGGTGAGAACAAGGGCCTCAAGGTGGCGCGCACCGTCAACGGCAACTGGACGGCCAACGTCACCAAGACGGTGGTGCTGCAGGCGATCGCCACCAATCCGGCGCCGATCGACGCGGTGTGGACGACAGGCAGCGAAAGCCGCGTCGTCGCCGAGGCCTTCGCCGAAGCCGGTCGCCCGGCGCCGCTGATCACCGGCTCGATCACCGGCGATGCGCTCGGCTACTGGAAGGCCAATCCCGACAAGTACCGCTTCGAGGGCCATGCCGTGCTGCCGGGCTGGACGGCGCAGACGCTGTTTCGCGTCGGCGAGCGCATGCTCGACGGCCAGAAGCCGAAGCTCAACACGCTGCTGATCCCGATCCCGCCGGTGCATGCCGCCGAGCTCGACAAATGGTACAAGGACTGCATGACGCCGGACGCCGTTTCGGTCTTTCCGGTGCCGCCGACGGACCCGATGCCGGAGGACGTGCTCGACGCCTATTTCAGCAATCCCGCGCCGACCAAGGGCTGGGATTACTCAAAGGTGCCGGACGCCTGCGCCAAATGATGTCACGCGAAGCCGGTTATTCTTGAAGCGCCGGCTTCTCCGATCCGGGAAGAAAAATGCTCGAAGTCCAAGGCGTTTCCAAACGCTATGGCGAAACCGTCGCGCTGGCGGAGGCGTCGATCGCCTTCCGTCCCGGCACGATCCATACGATCCTGGGCGAGAACGGGTCGGGCAAGAGCACGCTGGTGAAGCTCTTGTCCGGAATCGTGCAGCCGGAGGGCGGCGCGATCCTGCTCGACGGCAGGCCGTTTTCCGGCGCGCAGCCCGCCGCCTTCCAGGCGGCCGGCTTCGCCACCGTTTTCCAGGAGGTGCTGGTCGCGCCCGATCGTTCGGTGGTCGACAACATCCTGCTTGGCCTCGACGGCCTGTGGCGACGAGGTGTGCCGCGCGGCGAGCGGCGCGCCCGGGCTCAGGCCGCGCTCGGCCGCTTCGCGGTGACGCCGATCGACCTCGACCGCCCATGCGGCGAGCTGCCGCTTGCCGCAAGGCAGCTTGTCGTGCTCGCCCGCGCCGTCATCCGCAACCCCCGTATCCTGATCCTCGACGAGGTGACGGCGGCGCTCGACTTCGCCGATCGCGAATCGGTCTTCGCGCTGATGCGCGCAATGGCTGGCGCTGGCACGCTGATCCTGTTCATCACGCACCGCATGGATGAGGTGATGGCTTTGTCCGATCGTATTTCCATTCTGCGCGCCGGCCGCGTGGTGAAGACCGAGGAGCGCGGCGCCTCGACGCCGGCCGAGCTTCTGGCGGCGATGGCGCCGCAAACGGCCGCGGAGTTGGCGCATGGCTGAGGCAAATTCTCTTCATGTGCGCGGGCTTGTCATCGCTCCCGGCGTCGATCCGATCAGCCAGACCATCGCGCCGGCGACGGCCTTGCGGAAGCTGGTGATCGATCCTGCCTTGCCGTCGACGGCGGCATCGCCTATCTGCCGCGCGACCGCCGCTCGACCGGCATTTTCCCGACCCAGTCGGTGCTCGACAATTTCGCCATCTCCACGGTTTCGAACGACCGCCGCTTCGGCCTTCTCTCCTTCGCGGCACGGCGCCGGCGCTACGAGGCTTACCGGCAAAAACTCAGCATCGTCGCGCCGCGCCCCGACGCGGCCATAACCACGCTATCCGGCGGCAACCAGCAGAAGGTGCTGCTCGCCCGGGCCCTCGCGCTGGAACCGAATTTCCTTCTGCTCAACGATCCGACGCGCGGCGTCGACGTGGCGACACGACATGTTCTCTACGACGTCTTCCGCGGCCTCGCCGCCGAGGGCATGGCGCTGGTGATCCTGTCCAGCGAGATCGAGGAGATATTGCTTCTCTGCCACCGCGTGCTGGTGTTCCGCGAGCAGCGCGTGTCGGCCGAGTTCTCGGGCGCGGAGATGACCACCGACACGGTGATCGCCGCCATGTTCGGACGCGCCGCATGAGCCCGGTCCTTCGCAAATTGCGCGGCGTCGGCTTTGCCGTCGTGATGCTCGTTGTGCTGCTCGTGCTCAACGTCGCGCTCAATCCGGCGCGCTTCCAGCCGTCGTCCTGGGGCACGCTGCTCGGGCTGGCCGCGCCGATCAGCGGTGCGGCCGTCGCCTCGGCGCCGGTCATCCTTGCGGGGCGCGGCGGCATCGACATCTCCGTCGGCCCGCTGATGGGCTTCGTCAACGCTCTGGTCATCCAGCTGCTGTTCCTCAACCTCGGCATCTCGTCGCCGCTGATCATCGTTCCGGCCGCGCTGCTGGTAGGGGCGGCGATCGGCGCCGCGAACGGCGTGCTCGCCACCATCGTCCGCATCCAGCCGATCGTGGCGACGCTGGGCACCTACCTGATCCTGACCGGCATCACGCTCACCATCCTGCCGGCGCCGATCGGCCCGGCGCCGGACTGGCTGAAGGCCATGGCGGGCCCGCTCTCGATCGTGCCGCTGGCGCTGATCGGCCTATGCTGGCTGCTCATACGCTGGACACCCTATCACGACCTGCTGATGGCCGTCGGCAGCGACGACCGCGCCGCCTACACGGCCGGCGTGCCGGTGACCAAGGTGCGGCTCATCGCCTATGTCCTGACCGGGATCTTCGCCGCCGCCGCCGGGCTGATGCTCACTTCGCTGATCGGCTCGGCCGACCCCAATATCGGACCGACCTATACGCTGATCGCGATTGCCGCGGTGGCCCTCGGCGGCGTCAGCCTCGCCGGCGGGCGCGGCGGGCTTGGCGGCGCCGCGATCGGCGCCATCGACATCTTTCTGCTGCAGAGCCTGCTCACCACCTTCAACGTCTCCACCTATGTGCTGCAGATCGCCTATGGCCTGATCCTCGTTATTGCCGTGGTGCTGACGGCGGTGCAGGAGCGGCTGTCGAGGCGGAAAGGCTGACCGGGATGACAAGCAACTGGTTCCAGTCCACCAACGCCCGCATCGCCGGCGCCTTCGCGATGGCGCTGCTTTTGCAGATCGTCGGCACGCTGCTCATTCCCGGCTATTCGGCGCCTTTCGCCATCCGCGCGCTGCTGGTCATCGCCTCGCTGCTGGCGGTGGCTTCGATCGGTCAGACGCTGGTGGTCATCATCGGCGGCATCGATCTTTCCATCCCCTTCGTCATCGGCTTCGCCAATGTCGTGGCGGCGCAGCTTTACGGCCAGGGGTGGAACTTCGCCCTGGTCTGCATTCTCGTCGGTGTCCTCGCTATCGCGACCGGCGCGCTCAACGGGCTGATCTCGCGCGGGCTCAACATCCATCCGCTCATCGTCACCCTGGGCATCGGCATGGTCGTCCAGGGCGCCGTGCTGTTGTGGACCGGGGGCTTCCCTTCCGGCTCGGCGCCGCAGGCCGTATCCAGCTTCGTCTCGATCGGCGGCTCGGTCGGTCCCTTGCCCGTACCCCTGCTGGTGCCCTGCCTCGTGGTGCTGACGGCGCTGATCGTGCTGGTGCTTGCCCGCACGCCCTATGGGCGCCGGCTCTACGCGGTCGGCAGCAACCCTGAGGCGGCACCTCTGGCGCTGATCGATCCGCTGCGCATGTGGGTCGTCACCTATGCGGCGAGCGCCTTCTTCGCGGCGGTCGCCGGCGTGCTTTTGCTCGGCTTCACCGGCTCGGCCTATGGCGATGTCGGCCAGCCCTATCTCTTCCAGACGATCGCTGCCGTCGTGGTGGGCGGCGCGGCGCTCGTCGGCGGCCGCGGCAGCTATCTCGGCACCATCGCCGGCGTCCTGGTGCTCACCGAAATCAACACGCTGCTGATCGGCCTCGGCTTCCGCCCGTCGACGGTGCAGGCCGCGCTCGGCCTTGTCATCCTGCTGCTCGTCTCACTCTACGGTCGCGAGCGCCACGTCCGCACGACGATTTAACTACCCTAGCCGCCATAGCCGGCGCGCATTGCCCGAAAGCAGGCGCGCCCGTTCCGACTCGCTCGCGCCGGCCAGCAGCGCATGCGTCGCGGCGATCCAGGTCGTCAGCCCGCCGCCCAGCGTGCAGACCGGCCAGTCGCTGCCCCAGATCACCCGGTCCCAGCCGAAGCTGCTGATCGTGTGCTCGACATAGGGTTTGAGCGTCTCGACCGTCCATGTCGCCGGATCGGCATAGGCGACGACGCCGGAGATTTTGCCGACGACATTCGGACGCCTGGCGATGGCCTCCATATGCTCGCGCCATGGATGCTCGGCATTGCCCTTGATGTCGGGCACGCCGCAATGATCGAGGACGAACTGGACGTCGGGCGCGAGATCGGCAAGCGCCATCGCTTTCGGGATCTGATGCGGCAGCACCACCAGGTCGAAGGTCAGGCCGGTGCCGGCCAGCCGTTTGATGTTCTGGCGAAACAGCGCCCCTTCCGAGACATCGTCGGGCACGACATGCAGCACGCGGCGGAAACCCTTGACGAACGGCTCGGCCTTGACCGTTTCCAGATAGGCCTCGAAACCGGCCTCTTCCGGCCGGCAGGCAGCGATCGCTCCACGAAGCAGGTTGCCTGGCCGACCGGCGACCGACTTCACATAAGCGGTCTCGGCGGCGATGTCGGCAGGATCGACATCGACCTCCATATGCAGGACGCCTTCGATGCCTGAGCGCCGCGCGTCGGCGGCGTATTCCTCATAGGGGAAATTGCGGTTCAACGCCGGCGCGCGGGCCAGCCACGGATAGCGAAGCGCGCTCTGGTCGACGAGATGCAGATGCGTGTCGATGATCATGGCGATAATCCTCCGAAGCTTCCGGCACTATCTCGCCGAAAAATCCATTATTCAAATAAGAAATTACGACGATTGCGGCACGTCGGATCCGGCGAGCTGCGAGAGCCTGGCGGCGGCGCCTTGCAGATGCCTGATCGTCAGCGTGATGTCCGGCGCCGTGGGGGCGTTGACCAGCGTGATATAGGGAATGGTC
>NZ_RZTO01000360.1:0-5875 GCF_003997225.1 Mesorhizobium sp. M2C.T.Ca.TU.002.02.1.1 | reverse complement strand
CCGATCGCGATGCCGGTTTCACCGACATGGGCCTCTGGCATCGCAAGATCCCGATCGATGTGGTGAACCTGAAAGACAAGGATCTTTGGGCGATCGACTCCCGCATCGCACCGATCGAAGGCGAGTACACGCTGCTCAAGAAGCGGGCGAGCTCTTTCCATGGCACCGGCTTGGCCGGCCTGCTCCGGGCAGCCGGCGTCGACACGATCCTGGTAACCGGCGTCACCGCGACGGCCTGCGTCCGCACCACGATCTGCGACGGGCTGGCCGACGGCTTCCGCACCATCGCCGTACGTGAGTGCATCGGTGATCGCGTGCCGGGAGCGGTGGCGTGGAACCTCTACGACATCGACGCCAAGTTCGCCGACGTCCACAGCGTGGACGAATGCGTCGAGTATCTGAACACGGTCAACACCGCCCGCATCGCGGCGGAATGACTTGCCAGGCGCGTCCCCAGGGGCGCGCCTTTGTTCCATTGGGAGGAGTGAACATGGCACGCATCGGCGTCGACGTCGGCGGAACAAACACGGACCTGGTGCTCGAATGCGCCGCAGGCGTATTTTACCACAAGGTTCCGACGACCCTGAAGAACCAGTCCATCGGCGTCGTCGAAGGCGTCAAGGGCATTTGCGGCCTGGCTGGGATAGAGCCGTCCGAGGTGGATGTCATCGTCCATGGGACGACCACCGCGACCAACATCACGATCGAGCACAACGGCTCGGAAACAGGAATGCTCACGACGCGCGGCTTCCGTGACATCCTGCATATCGGGCGGCACAAGCGGCCGTACAATTTCTCGCTTCACTTCATCGTGCCATGGCAGAGCCAGCCGCTGGTGAAGCGCAGGAATCGCATCGCCATCTCCGAGCGCATCCTCCCGCCGCGCGGCGATGTCGAGACGGCGCTGGACGAGAACGAGGTGCGCGAGGCGACCAGGCTCTTCAAGAAGCGCGGCATCAACTCGGTCGTGATCGGCTTCATGTTCTCGTTCCTGAACGATGCCCACGAGCGCCGCGCCAGGGACATCGTGCTGGAGGAGATGCCGGATGCCTATGTGACGCTGTCGAGCGAGGTCGCCAACGTCATGAGAGAATACGAGCGCTTCTCGACTGCGGCGATGAACTCGTATGTGGGCCCGAAAACCGCGTTCTACCTGCGCGACCTGGAATCGAAGCTGCGCGAGGCTGGCGTGTCGTCGAAGCTGCGCATCATGCAGTCGAACGGCGGCGTCTCCACCGTCGAGGCCTGCGCGACGCGCCCGGTGCGCATCCTGATGTCCGGTCCTGCCGGCGGTGTCATCGGCGGCGCCTCGGAAGGCGAGATGGCGGGGGTGAGAAACATCATCACCGTCGATATCGGCGGCACCTCGGCCGACATCAGCACTATTCCGGACGGGCGGGTCAAGATCATGAACCCGCGCGACACCTACGTGTCCGGCCATCCTGTACTCACTCCGATGATCGATCTCGTCACCATCGGCGCTGGCGGCGGCTCGGTCGCCTATATCGACGAGGCCGGCGCCTTCAACGTGGGACCGCGCTCGGCGGGATCGGAGCCAGGCCCCGCTTGCTACGGTCGCGGCGGCACCGAACCGACGGTCACCGATGCGCAGATAGTGCTTGGCCGCCTCGATCCGGACCTGGTGCTGGGCGGCGACCTGAAGCTCGACCCGGCGCTTTCAAGGTCAGCGATCGAGGAGAGGATCGCGAAGCCGCTCGGCCTGTCGGTGACTGACGCGGCGCTCGGCATCATCAAGATCATCAACAACAATATGGCGCTTGCCATTCGCTCCAATTCGGTGGCGCGCGGCATCGACCCGCGCCAGTTCTCGATCCTGCCGTTTGGCGGCGCCGGGCCGCTACATGGTGTCGCGCTGGCCGAGGCGATCTCGGCGCGAGACGTGATCGTGCCAGTGGCGCCGGGCATAACCGCCGCCGTCGGCCTGTTGAAGACCGATCTGCAATACGAGCAGACCGAGGCTGTCATCGTCGAGCTCAATGCCGCGGACGAGGCCCAACTCGAGCGCATCAACCGCGCCGCTGCCGTCCTCCGCGAGCGGGTTGTAGCAGACCTCGACGCGGACGGCATCGCCCGCGACCAGCAGAGAATCGAGATCGTGGCGGAATGCCGCTATCACGGCCAGGGCTTCGAGCTGCGCGCAAAGATGCCGGAAGCATCGGTCACGCAAGCCAACAAGGCCGTGATCATCACCAGCTTCCACGATCAGCATCAGCTCGACTACGGCTACAGCTACCGCGAGCAGGAGGTGGAACTGATCACCTTGCGCGCCATCGGCCGCGCTGCGGTGAAACGCATCGCCATCCCGAAGGTGAGACCCACGGACGGCTCCAGCGTCGACCGGGCGTTGATGTTCGTGCGGGCGACGACCTTCGACGACGGCCGCACGCTGGAGACGCCGCGCTATGATCGCACGAAGCTTTACGCGGGCGACAAGGTGAGCGGACCGGCGATCCTCGTCCAGCACGATTCAACGACCCTGGTGCCGCCCGGCTACGTCGCCGAGACGCTCGAATACGGAAACACGCGTGTCCATCGCGCCGGCGTGGCTTGAGAACAAGAGGGAGGAAATTATGATCAGCATGGCCCAAGCCGTGGCGCTCAAGGAGACGCCGGCCGAAATCGATCCCATCACGCTGCAGGTCATCCGCGGGTCGTTCGAGACCATCGCCGAAGAGATGGCGCATGTGCTCTACCGCATGTCCTTTTCCTCGATCATTCGCGAATCCGAGGATCTCGGCGCGGGCCTGTTCGACATCGAATTCAACACGCTGTGCGAGTCGGAATCGACGCCGATGCATATCGGCTCGATCCCAGGCTACCTGCGCGGCATCCAGGCAACGCTGGAGGATGGCGAATGGTATGAGGGCGACGTAGTCGTCCACAATCATCCCTATCACGGCTCCAGCCATACCCCCGATCTCGCAATCGTGGTGCCTGTCTTCTGGCATGGCCGGCTGGTCGGTTTTGCTGGCAACACCGCCCACCATGTGGACATCGGGGCGGCGACGCCCGGCCTCATCATCGACGTACCGGACGTCTTTGCCGAGGGCATGCTGTTTGCCGGCACCAAGCTTTACCGCAAGGGCCAGCCCAACAACGCGATGTGGAACTTCATCCGCAACAACAGCCGTGCGGCCCAGCAACTGGTGAGCGACATCGAGGCCCAGGTCGCTTCGGCCAGGCTGGGCGCGAAGCGCTTCGCCGAGCTGATCGAGAAGTTCGGCGAAGACACGGTCTTCCAAGCGGCCAACCAACTGATGGACTATGCCGAGCGCATGATGCGCCAGCGCATCCGCGACATTCCCGACGGCGAATATACGGCCGAGGGCTGGCTCGACGACGACGGGCGCAATCGTGATCAGCGCTTAAAGGTGAAGGTCACCGTCCGCGTCAGGGGCGACGAACTCGATGTGGATCTCACCGGCTCGGCCGACCAGACGCCGACGGCCTACAACGTGCCGTTCGAAGGCTCGACCAAAGTCGCCGCCTACGCGGCGTTCCGCAAGCTGCTGCTTGATGCCTACACGTCCGACATCCGCGTGCCCTCCAACGAGGGTTCGTTTCGGCCGATCAACGTAATCGCGCCGCTCGGCTCGATCTTCAATCCGAAGCCGCCGGCCTCTGCCGAGGCACGCTTCACCCAATGCAATCGCATGATCGATCTGATCATACGCGCGCTCGCGCCCGTGATGCCGGATGCCGTGATCGCAGGTAGCTCGGCATCGATCTCGTTCGCCGCCTATTCGGGCGTGCGTCCGAGCGGCGACTACTGGGTGTTTCTCGAAGTGAACGAGGGTGCCTATGGCGGTCGCCCGCGCTCGGATGGCCCCGACAGCATCGACAACCTGATGGCCAACACGCGCAACAATCCGCTCGAAGACCTGGCGATGCATATCCCAATGATCTGCGATCGCTACGAGTTGCGCGACGATGTGCCTCCTGGCGCCGGGGAGTTCAGGGGTGGTCTCGGCGTGGTCAAGGCGCAGCGTGTGCTGACTGATGGTTTCATCACCCATGAATCGGAACGTCACAAAGATGCGCCCTGGGGCATCTTTGGCGGCACCGACGGCGCGGTCGGCAAGTGCCTGATCTACAACGCTTCGGCGCCAGGCGCTGCCCGCGAGGTGCATTCAAAGTTCTCGGGACTAGCCGTGAAGGCCAACGATACCATGGCCTACTACAGCCCCAATGGCGGCGGTTACGGCTCGCCATTGAAGCGGCCTGCCCAAAAGGTTCTCGAGGACGTGCTCGATGGCTTCTATTCGACGGAGCATGCGCGCGACGTCTACGGCGTCGCGGTCGATGTCGAGCAGGAAACGGTCGATGTCGAGGCGACCGCCGCACTGCGAGCGGCGCTCGCAAAAGCCTCATAGCACCCGAGAATCGACGCTTGGGCGTACTGCAACGCGCCCAGATCCACGACGACAAATGGGAGGAGAGCATGTTCGAGACTACCGCAAATAGCGCTGGCATGAGCGCCAAGGACGTACGCTACGCGACCTGGGTTACCCTTTTCGCTTGGGTCTTCGCGGTCTACGATTTCATCTTATTCGGGACATTGCTGCCGGAAATCGGCAGGCATGAAGGCTGGAGCACTGCCTTTCAGGCAGAACTCGCGACGTGGATCGCCGTCGGCACGGCGGTAATCGCCTTGCTGGTTGGACCGGCGGTGGACCGTATGGGTCGCCGGAACGGCATAATCCTGACAGTCTCCGGTGCCGCCATCTGCTCGGCCCTCACGGCCATCGGCGGCGGTTTCGGCAGCCTGGTCCTGGTGCTTATCCGCTCGCTCGGTGGTTTTGGCTACGCCGAGCAGACGGTGAACGCTACTTACCTGAGTGAACTCTATGCGTCAGCGCCTCCCAGCGTAGCGCGGCGCCGGGGCTTCCTGTACAGCCTCGTGCAGGGGGGCTGGCCGATCGGCGCGCTTCTGGCCGCTGCACTAACAGCAATTCTCCTGCCGTTTATCGGCTGGCAGGGATGCTTCATCTTTGCTGCGCTTCCCTCGCTGATCATCGTGGTCTTTGCGCGTAAGCTGAAGGAAACTCCGCAATTCCTGGCGCACCAGTTGAAACGCGGCCGAGCCACGGCTCAAGATCGGGATCAAGACGGGCTGCGCGCGACGCTCCGGGGCTCGACGCGGCGGACGACACTCGTCCTTGGAGCGGCGTTCCTGCTCAATTGGTTTGCGATCCAGGTGTTCAGCGTGCTGGGCACGACCGTGATCACCGACGTTCACCATGTCTCGTTCGAGAGCTCGTTGGTCGTTCTCATCCTGTCCAATCTTGTCGGCTATCTCGGGTATCTCGCATTTGGCTTCCTCGGCGACCGCATCGGCCGGCGCAATGCGATCGCTTTGGGCTGGACCATAGCCGGCCTATTGTTCACCGGCATGCTGTACGCCCCTCATAGCCTTGGTCCCGTCATGGTGCTGTACAGCCTTGGTCTGTTCTTTCTTATCGGCCCTTACGCGGCGCTGCTGTTTTTCATCGGCGAGAGCTTTCCGACGACCATCAGGGCCACCGGCGGCGCGCTCGTCGCCGCGATGGGACCGATCGGTGCCATTCTGGCAGGACTGGGCGCGACTTATCTCCTGAACGCCGGATCGACATGGCAGCTCGCCGCGCTGTATTTCGGAGCCGTCCCCTGCTTCGTGTCCGGGTTGCTGATTTGCGCTGCGCCAAAGGTCAATCCGGGGGACGTCTCGGAGGCGGAGATTGCTGGTGTGACGCAATCCTTAGCCTGATGAGCCGGCGGCCCTACTCTTTGAAGTGCTGGGAGGGGAGTGTGCCTCTCCCAGTCCAGGATGCGCCTTCCAATCGGCGCGCGGTTGTTGGCATTCGGAATCTATTGC
>NZ_RZTO01000035.1:0-16197 GCF_003997225.1 Mesorhizobium sp. M2C.T.Ca.TU.002.02.1.1 | reverse complement strand
CCTGGCCAATCGAAAAGCAACACGTGCTGTTTCTGCTGGCCGCGCGGCGTGCCCGGCTGCGGCACTGTTCCCGCCATCAGCGCGGTCAGGCCGAAATTCGAGGTGACGCCGAGCAGCCTCTCGCAAACCGCGGCCGCGGTGCCGGCATGCTGCAACTGGTCTATGTATTCCAGAGTTCTGTCGAACAGGCCCATCGCAACATCTACCCCATGTTGCTTCTGCTTTTTCGTTACCGACGGTAGATGCCCGAACACCCCTTCGCCATCAACCCCCGGGTTGCAATCGCCTCAACAAAGCCGGCAGTTTCCCCCTTCCGGCGAGCAAGGTCACTTGCAAACGCGCTGAACCATACGCTTAATTTGCCCAGTTGAAATCAAAAACCGTTGTGCCTGCCCCATTTTCATACCAAAAGCCAAGGAACGGGACAGGCGCGGAGCCAAATCGTGATCTTGCGGTGGATATTTCCGGCCCTGATGTTGCTCCTGACCGGCGCGGCGGCCTTTGCCGGCGCGACTCAAGGCGCGGAGCCGCAGGTGCCGGTATTGTGGGACGCGAAGGAGCGGCTGCCGAAGCCCGACCTCGCCGCGCTGCCGCGGCTTAGATTCCTCACCACCACCGATTTTCCGCCCTTCAACTTCCTCGACGGCTCGGGCCGGCTGTCGGGATTCCACATCGATCTGGCGCGGGCGATTTGCGCGGAGCTGGGCATCGTCGAGAAATGCCAGGTCCAGGCGTTGCCGTGGAGCGAACTGGAGGATGCCCTTCAGAAAGGCGAAGGCGAGGCGATCATCGCCGGCATCGCCGCGACGCCGGAAAGCCGCGAGAAATACGCCTTCTCGCGCTCCTACATGCAATTCCCCGCGCGCTTCATCATGCCGAAGGCGAAGGCCTTCGCCGAGCCGATCCTCGACAAGCTGCGCAGCAAGCGGGTCGGCGTCATCGGCGGCTCGGCGCATGAGAAAATGCTGCGCGACTACTTCAACACCGTGCAGGTGGTGACCTTCGACACACCGGAAGACCTCTATGCCGACCTCAAGGCCGGCAAGATCGACGCCGCCTTCGGCGACGGCATGCGCTTCGCCTTCTGGCTGGGCGGCTCGGATGCCGGCGGCTGCTGCCGCTTCGCCGGCGGTCCGTATCTGGCGCCGGAATATCTGGGCTCGGGCATGGCGATCGCCACCCGCAAGAGCGACACCGCGCTTGCCGCCGCCTTCGACTACGCGCTGCAGGAAATCTCGATCAAGGGCACCTTCGCCGAGTTTTACCTGCGCTATTTCCCGGTCAGCTTCTTTTAGGCCTGTAAGCTCTTTTAGGTCAGCGTGCGCAGGCGTGCTTTGGCCGCACGCGCGATCGCGGCGACGGTCAGCGTGTCGAGATCGAGCTTGAGGCGGATGAGCTGCAGCACCCTGACCTCTTCCATGCGCATCTCGAGATCGATTGCGGCGACCTCGAAAGCGGCGGCATAAGCGGTGTCGCGCAGCCGCTCGGGCAGCGCTTCGGCGACGCGCGCCAGCACACCTTCCAGCCCGTCCTTCTCATGCAGCGCCTTCTGGCAGGCCTGCGCCACTTGAACCAGCCTGTCCTGGTTGAAATCGACGAACACCGGCCAGGAGCGGACGACGTCGCCGATCCGCGCCAACTCGACATCGGTCATGTCGCGATCTGAAGCCGATGTGATGACCATCAGGTGGATCAGTGCTTCGTGCGGCGTCAATGAAGGCATTCAAAACTCCTGGAAGCGTTCATGTCTTTTCCCCCAAACGGGATAATAGCGCTCCAACGTAGGAGCGCCATTATGGCGCCGCAAGGAAAACCACCGCAAATCGTTGACGCTCCGGCCTCGCGCGCCTAGAGACCGGTCGACAGATTTTATCCGCCGCGCAGACGGCCATGACTGGAACTTCGACATGACGGGATCAAACATCATCGATCTCAATCCCGAGATGCTTGCCGCGGCGGCCGAGAGCAAGGCCTGGCCGTTCGAGGAAGCCAAGAAGATCATCGCCCGCTACAAGGGCAAGGACTTTCCCGAGACCGTGCTGTTCGAGACCGGCTACGGCCCGTCCGGCCTGCCGCATATCGGCACCTTCGGCGAAGTGGCGCGCACGACCATGGTGCGGCATGCCTTCCGGGTGCTGACGCAAGACAAGGTCAAGACCAAGCTTCTGTGCTTCTCCGACGACATGGACGGCATGCGCAAGATACCGGACAACGTGCCGGACCGCGCCGCGCTCGAGCCCTATTTGCATATGCCGCTGACGGCGGTGCCCAACCCGTTCGGCGGCGACTATGCGAGCTTCGCCGACCATAACAACGCGATGCTGTGCCGCTTCCTCGACACGTTCGGCTTCGATTACGAGTTCGCCAGCGCGACGCAGTATTACAAGGCCGGCCGTTTCGACGAGGTGCTGCTGCGCGCCGCCGAACGCTATGACGAGATCATGGGCGTGATGCTGCCCACGCTCGGGCCGGAGCGCCAGGCGACCTACAGCCCGTTCCTGCCGATCTCGCCGAAGAGCGGCCGCGTGCTCTACGTGCCGATGATAAATGTCGACGCCAAGGCCGGCACCATCACCTTCGACGACGAAGGCACCGAGACGACACTGCCGGTCACCGGCGGCCATGTGAAGCTGCAGTGGAAGCCGGATTTCGGCATGCGCTGGGCGGCGCTCGGCGTCGATTTCGAGATGTTCGGCAAGGACCACCAGACCAACGCGGCGATCTACGACCGTATCTGCAATATCCTCGGCGGACGCGCGCCGGAGCATTTTGTCTACGAGCTGTTCCTCGACGAGGAAGGCCAGAAGATCTCGAAGTCGAAGGGCAATGGGCTCACCATCGACGAATGGCTGACCTACGCGCCGACCGAGAGCCTCGGCCTCTATATGTATCAGCGGCCGCGGCAGGCGAAGAAGCTCTATTTCGACGTCATCCCGAAGGCGGTGGACGAGTATTACGCTTTCCTCGGCGCCTATCCGCGCCAGGACTGGAAGGAGCGCCTCGGCAATCCGGTCTGGCACATGCATGACGGCAACCCGCCGGCGATCGACCTGCCGGTGCCGTTCGCGCTGCTGCTCAACCTGGTCAGCGCGTCCAACGCGCATGACAAGTCGGTGCTGTGGGGCTTCATCTCGCGGCATGCGCCGGGCGTGACGCCGAAGACGCATCCGGAACTCGATCGGCTGACCGGCTATGCGATCCGTTATTTCGATGACTTCGTGAAGCCGACCAAGGTTTTTCGCGCCGCCGACGATGTGGAGCGCGAGGCGCTGGGGAAGCTTTCCGAGGCGCTCGGCGCTCTGCCGCCAGGCGCCGACGGCGAGGCGATCCAGAACGCCGCGCTCAACGTGGCGCGCAAGATCGAGCGCTACCAGGATCATTCCAAGCAGAGCCCCGAAGGCGGGCCCGGCGTGTCGGTCGCCTTCTTCCAGATGATCTACCAGGTGCTGATCGGCCAGGAGCGCGGACCGCGCTTCGGCTCCTTCGCGGCGCTTTACGGCATCACCGAGACGCGCGCGCTCATTGAGCGGGCTCTGGCTGGTCAGTTGGCGGCGTAACGGCGCCGCCATCGGCCGGCAGGATCGAATCCGGCGCCACCGGCGCCGTCCCTGACGCAGCCGGCAGCGCAGGCAAGCCGTCAAGCCTCGGCGCCGGGCCGAAAATGCCCTTCCTGGCGGTGCGGGCCTTGTTCTCGGCCTCGACATAGGGACCGCCCTGCGCGGCGCGCGCCCAGCCGTTCTCGACCAGCCACTGGCCGATGTCCTGATTGCCGACATGGCATTCGGCGGAAATGGTGTCGCGACCGCCCTCGGGCGGCACGGTGCAGGCGACCGCCCGGCCACGCAGGAAGGCGCGGAAGGCTGTCCTGGCGCGCGCCCCGCAGGCCCAGCTCTTACCCGCGTCGCTGCAGGTTTCGTCGGCCTTGACGACATCCACGCCGGACACCGCGACCGCATAGCCCTTCGCCTCGATCAGCCCGGCGGCGGTGGCAACCGGCTGGAACAGCTTAGTGCCGTTCCAGTCGCCCGGCATTTTCAACTTGGGCGGCTTGGGCGGCCCGGCCAGCGCCAGATCGCTGAGCGGCGCGCGCGGCTCCACCCGTTCGAGTTCCTGATCCGACGGCTCCGGCGGCGCCACGGCGTCGGGATCGATGGCTCTCGAATGAACGGCGGGCTTCGGCGGCTGCGGAGCGTCGGGCGCGGGGATAGCCGAGGTCGCCGGCTCTTGCGCTGCATCGGAACCGGAAGCGGAAAGGGTATCGTTGCCTGTGGGAAGCGCATCGGCGATGGGATCGATCTGATCGACCGTGACGACGCTTTCGCGGCCCTTGACCGTGTGTCCGCCGGCAACGACAAGCGCCGCCATGACCGGAACCGCCAGGACTGCCAGAACTGTTTGAAGAAGCCGCACCGGTCCCGGCCTACTGGCTTGCCCAGACGATGCGCGCCATCCATTCGATATCGCGCGTCGGGATGTCACGGTCCGGGTGGGCGGGGTTGAGCGAGACCAGCACGATCGATTTCACCGTTTGCCGGTCGAGCACCTTGGCCATCACCTCGCCGGCGGTGGTTTTGACGACAACACGATCGCCCTTGCGCGTCGGCGCGCCCGGTTCGACGATCAGCACATCGCCGTTGCGGTAGAGCGGCAGCATGGAATCGCCCTGCACCTGCAGCGCGTAGGACGTCTCGGTCGCCCGCGCCGGAAGCTCGACCAGGTCCCAGCCCTGCCCCGCCGGATAGCCGGCATCGTCGAAGAACCCCCCCGCGCCCGCCTGGGCGAAGCCAAGCAACGGTACGGCGCGACGCTGGTGGGCGGCGGAGACGCCGCCGCGTCCTTCGACCAGTCCGGTGAATTCCTCCAGCGAGGCGCCGGTGGCCTCGATGATCTTGGCCAGCGATTCGGTCGAGGGCCAGCGCGGCCGGCCGTCGGACGACAGGCGCTTCGACTTGTTGAAAGCTGTCGAATCGAGGCCCGCGCGCCGGGCAAGGCCGGAAGCCGATAGCGAATAGCGCTCGGCAAGAGCGTCGATTGCGGCCCATACGCGGTCGTGTGAGAGCAATGCCGCGCTCCTTTGGAACAGGAAAAAATGCCTCTTCCTGTCTAGCGCGCAGTCACGCCCTTGTCCACCGGCGCGACCGGCGGATCGTTAAGAATGCACCATGACCTTCTCGTTCGGGCGCAATGCCTATCCGATCCCGGCCAGCGCCTTGGGCAGTCCCCTCTTGAGTTCGTCGGCATTCATGACCGGCACGAAATCCACGGCCGCATTGAAAGCCAGGAAGAACCGCTCGCCGAAATGAGGCATTTCGGAGCTGTCCTTTATGTCGACGAACAGATAAGCCGTTCGTTGACCCTTTTCGGCGGTGAAATAAGCGGCCTCGGGCTTAAGGTCCGACAGGGTATGTTCGATGAACTTCCCCATGCTGCCATCCTTGAGCGCCTTGTTGCCTTCGACGGTCGGAACGGTAACTTTCAGCATCATGCGCATGACAATCGCTCCCCAACACTTCCGTTAGCGATAGCTAATCTATCATTCCGGCCTGCCGCGAGAAAGCTGGCGTCGCCCTGCTCATGAAAGCGTGATCAGGCTGGGGTGGCCGGACCGGATTGACCTCGGGCGCTGAATGCCCCTATGGTCCGGCTTGCGGTGCAAGCCGCATCCGGGTCCGCGGGAAGGGTTGAACCCACTTGCCTCGATGAGCTGACAGCCAAACCTTTGTGCAGCCGGATTTGCGGACCTTCGGCGAAGAACGCACGGAGGTTTCCATGAATCAACTCCCCAACCGTCCCAATCTCGACCTTCTGAAGAAGCAGGCCAAGGACCTGCTCGCGGCCTATCGGCGCGGCGAGCCGGACGCGCTCGCCCGCTTCCGCGAAAGCCTGCCGTCGGCGGCGGGCAAGGACGATACGGCAACCGTGGCGCTCGGCCTTCGCCTGCATGACGCCCAGTCCTGCCTGGCGCGCGAATATGGCTTCCCGTCCTGGCGCGACCTCGGCAGCTTCGTCGGCGCACAACGCGCCTACGGCGCCGACCGCGCCGGCTCGATCCGCAACTGGGCCGGGCTCGTCTATGCCGGGGACATAAGCGGCAGCACCAACCGGGCGAGCCCGGAGGCCGCAGCGCGCATGGTCGAAGACCATCCCGACATCATCGCGGGCGATGCGTATCTGGCTTGCGCGGTCGGCGACGGGGCAGTCCTGCGCGAGGCGACGCAGCGGGACGCGGGCTGGCTCAACCGCCCCGGCGGCCCACTGAACCTGCCGCCGCTGGTGGCCGTGACCCATTCGAGCCTGGTGCGGCTGCCGCGCTTTCGCAACGCGCTGCACGCCGCCGCCAGATCGCTGCTCGATGCCGGCGCCGATCCCAACCAGACAGTGGGCAGCCGCTGGCCACCGGCCTCGCTGGAACAGCCTTCGGACGAATACAGGCTCTCGGCGCTGTACGGAGCAGCCGGGCAGAACCACGATCCGGAGATGACGAAGCTGTTGCTCGACGCGGGCGCCGATCCGAATGACGGGGAGTCGCTTTACCATTCGCTCGAGAACCCGGCCTGCACCCGGCTTCTGCTTGAGGCCGGCGCGCGCGTCACCGGCTCCAATGCGCTTTACCGCGTCTTGGACCTCGACAGCCTGGAGGCGCTGCAACTGCTGCTCGCCGCGCCGGATGCCGATCCGAACGAACCGGCCGGGAGCCAGCCGACCTCCGATTGGGGCAGGCCGCTTCTGTGGGCGATCCGGCGGCGTCGCTCGCCGGCGCATCTCGAAGCACTGCTTGCAGCCGGCGCCCACCCGTCGGCGCGAACACCCGACGGCTTGAGCGCCTATCGGGTTGCGCTGCGCTTCGGCCTGCCGGATGTCGCCGCGCTGTTGCGGCAACCAGACGACGAAGGTCCGCTTCCCGATGATGAGCGGTTCATCGCCGCCTGCGCAGCAGGCGACGAGGTGACGGCGCAAACAATCAAGACCCGCCGGCCCGACCTGCCGGATTCGTTGTCGGACATGCAGCTGCGGCTTCTGCCCGAGCTTGCCGCGCAGGGCTGCCGCGATGCGGTGAAGGTGATGGTCAGGCTCGGCTGGCCGGTCGCCCGGCGTGGCGGCGACTGGGACGCCTCGGCGCTGAACCACGCCGTCTTTCGCGGCGATGTCGAGTTGACCCGCTTCCTGCTTGACCACGGCGCCGACTGGAAAGAGCAGCATGGCTTCGGCGGCGACGTGCGCGGAACGCTCGGATGGGCCTCGGTCAACGAGCCGGAAAGCACCGGCGACTGGGTGGGCTGCGCCGAGGCGCTTGTGGCGCACGGAATGCCGGCCGGGCGGCCGGATCCGCAAGGCAGGCGGGAGGTCGTCGCCTTCGACGACGAAGCGTTGATCTTTTCGGACGAGGTGGCCGATTTCCTGCTCGGCAAGTCGGTCTGAGCCGAGGCGCGATCAGGCCGCTTTGGCCTGTTCGCGCAAATTCCGGTGCGACACCATGAAGGCCCGCTCGGCTTCGGTCGGCGGGCGTGGACTGGTGGCATGGCCGAGCGCCGCGACGACCTCGTCGATGTCGAGGAAGCGGCGGCCCCTGCGGTCATAGACGCCGCCCGTGGTCAGGATCAGCGCCGCCGTCTCCCCATTGTCGAGGACGAAGCGGTGTCTGCCGATCACCGAGGTGCCTTCCCAGGTCTCGATCGACGACACCACCTCGAAGCGGCGCCACAGCCTGATCTCACGCACATAGGCGACCTGCAGCCCGCCGATCATCGGCGCCCAGCCGTTCTTGCGTGCCAGCGCGATCAACCCGATACGCAGGAAGATGTCGATGCGGCCAAGGTCGGCCAGCATCATGTAGCGCGCATTGTTGAGATGCAGGTTGAAATCGATGTCGATCGGCAGGCAGCGAAAAGCGAGCCGGCTTTCCTCGCCGACCCGATAAGGGCCACGGCTCGACGCCGTGGCCATGGTGCGGGCCATTCGCCCCCAGACATACATGCTGGTTCGTCAGGCCGCCTGCTTTACCTCGCCCTTCTGGTAAGGGTCGAAGCGCTGGTAGAAGGTCTCGCCCTTCTCGGCCATATCGAGCAGAAGCTTCGGCGCCTTGAACTCGGCGCCATATTTCTTCTGCAGGCCCTTGGCGATCTTGACGAAGCGCTTGGCGCCGATGCCGTCGATGTAGGACAGGGCGCCGCCGGTGAAGGGCGCGAAGCCAAAGGCGAGGATCGAGCCGACGTCGGCCTCGCGCGGATCGGTGACGATGCCTTCTTCCATCACGTGCGCCGCTTCCAGCGCGATGGTGACCAGCAGGCGCTGCTTCAGTTCCTCATAGTCGACCTTTTCGGGCTTCAGCTGCGGATAGAGATCCTTCAGGCCCGGCCACAGCTTCTTCTTCGCGGGCTTGGCCGGATAGTCGTAGAAACCCTTGCCGTTCTTGCGGCCGAAGCGGCCATGCGTGTCGACCATGGTGTTGATCAGCGCCATCTGCTTCGGATCGACCGCCTTGTCGCCGAGATCCCTGATGGTCTGCTTCATGATCTTCTGGGCAAGGTCGACGGCCGTCTCGTCGGTCAGCGCGAGCGGACCGACCGGCATGCCGGCGGCCTTGGCGGCGTTCTCGATCATCGGCGCCGGAACGCCCTCGATCAGCATCTTGTAGGCTTCCGACATGTAGCGCAGCACGCAGCGGTTGACGTAGAAGCCGCGCGTGTCGTTGACGACGATCGGCGTCTTCTTGATGGCGCGCACGAAGTCGAACGCGACGGCCAGGGCCTTGTCGCCCGTCTTCTTGCCGAGGATGATCTCGACCAGCATCATCTTGTCGACCGGCGAGAAGAAATGGATGCCGATGAAGTTCTTCGGCCGCGCCGAGTTCTTCGCCAGGGCGGTGATCGGGATCGTGGACGTGTTGGAAGCGAAGATCGCCGACGACTTCAGCACCGCTTCCGCCTTCTCGGTGGCGTCCTTCTTGACGCTCGAATCCTCGAAGACGGCCTCGACGACGAGGTCGCAGCCGGCAAGGTCGGCATAGTCCGCCGTCGGCGTGATCAGCGACAGGAGCTTGTCCTTGTCTTCCGGCTTGGCGCGGCCCTTCTTGACCTGATCGGCCATCAGGCTGTCCGAATGCGCCTTGCCCTTCTCGGCCGACGGCAAATCGCGGTCGAGCAGCACCACCGGAATGCCGGCCCGTGCCGTGACGTAGGCAATGCCGGCGCCCATGAAGCCGGCGCCGAGAACGCCGATCTTCTTGAATTTGGTGTCGGGCACGCCGGCGGGGCGGCGCGCGCCCTTGTTCAGTTCCTGCAACGACAGGAACAGCGAGCGGATCATCGCCGCCGCCTCCTTCGACTGCATGATCTCGGTGAAATAGCGCTGCTCGATCCTGAGCGCGGTGTCGAACGGCACCAGCAGGCCTTCATAGACGCATTTCAGGATCGCGGCCGCGGCCGGGTAATTGCCGTAGGTCTCGCGGCGCAGGATGGCGATGGCCGGCGGCCAGAGATTGGCGCCGGCCGCCGAATAGATCGGGCCGCCCGGCAGCTTGAAGCCCTTCTCGTCCCAGGGCGCCACCGGCTTCAGGCCGTTCCTGATCATCGCCTTGGCCGTCTCGATCAGCTTCTTCGGCTCCGCGATCTCATGGATCAGGCCCATAGCCTTCGCCTTTTGCGGCGTCAGGTTCTGGCCGGTGGTGAGCATCTGCAGCGCCTGCTGCTGGTCGGTCAGCCGCGGCACGCGCTGGGTGCCGCCGGCGCCGGGGAAGATGCCGATCTTCACCTCGGGCAGCGCCATCTTCACCTTGTCGCTGTCGGCGGCGACACGGCCATGGCAGGCGAGCGACATCTCGAAGGCGCCGCCCATGCAGGTGCCGTTGATCGCCGACACCCAAGGCTTGCCGGAAGTTTCGATCTTGCGGAACAGGCCGGTCATGTAACCGGCATTCTCGAACAGCGCCCGGGTCGCCTTGTCGAGATCCTTCTCCTTGTCGGCGGCGAAGGTCGCCAGCATCTTCTGCAGCATGGTGATGTCGGCGCCGCCGGAGAAAGTGTCCTTGCCGGAGGTGATGACGACGCCCTTGATGGCGGCATCGGCGATCACCTTGTCGACGATGGCGTTCAACTCGCGCATCACCTCCTCGGTGAAGACATTCATCGAGCGGTCCGGCATGTTCCAGGTGACCAGAGCAATGCCGTCGGCGTCCACGTCGAGGGTGAAATTGGTGTAGCTCATCTTCTTCTCTCCCTCAGACGCGTTCGATGATGGTGGCGGTGCCCATGCCGGCGCCGATGCAGAGCGTGACCAGCGCGGTGTTCAAGTCGCGGCGCTCCAGCTCGTCCAGCACCGTGCCCAGGATCATCGCGCCGGTGGCGCCCAGCGGATGGCCCATGGCGATCGCGCCGCCATTGACGTTGATCCTGTCATGCGGGATGTCGAAGGCCTGCATGTAGCGCAGCACGACGGAGGCGAAGGCCTCGTTGAGCTCGAACAGGTCGATGTCCGACAGCTTCATCTTGGCGCGCTTCAGAAGCTTCTCGGTGACGTCGACCGGGCCGGTCAGCATCAGCACCGGTTCGGAACCGATATTGGCAAAGGCGCGGATGCGCGCGCGGGGCTTCAGCCCCATCGCCTTGCCGGCCTTCTTGGAGCCCAGCAGCACAGCGGCGGCGCCGTCGACGATGCCGGACGAATTGCCGGCATGGTGGACGTGGTTGACCTCCTCGACTTCCGGATGCTTCTGCACCGCGACCGCGTCGAAGCCACCCATCTCGCCGGGCATGACGAAGGATGGGTTGAGCGAGGCGAGCGACTGCATGTCCGTCGTGGGCCGCATGTGCTCGTCGCGGTCGAGGATCAAGAGGCCGTTCTGGTCCTTGATCGGGATCACCGACTTCTTGAATCGCCCCTCATCCCAGGCCTTGGCGGCGCGCTTCTGGCTCTCGACGGCATAGGCGTCGACGTCGTCGCGGGAAAACCCGTATTTGGTGGCGATCAGGTCGGCCGAGATGCCCTGCGGCACGAACCAGCCGGGCAGGCCGACCGAGGGATCCATGAACCAGGCGCCTCCGGACATGCCCATGCCGACGCGCGACATCGATTCGACGCCGCCGGCGATGACGATCTCATCCGCGCCTTGAGCGATCTTGGCGGCGCCGAAATTGATGGCGTCGAGACCCGAGGCGCAGAAGCGCGATATCTGCATACCGGGCGCTTTGGTGTCGTAGCCGGCCTCGAAGGCGGCGGCGCGCGGAATGACCGCCCCCGCCTCGCCGACGGGATCGACACAACCGAAGATGATGTCGTCGACATTGCCGGTGTCGAGCCCGTTGCGGTCGCGCAGCGCCTCGAGCGTCTTCGCGGCGAGCCGCACCGCCGGCACCTCGTGCAGCGCGCCATCCTTCTTGCCCCTGCCGCGCGGCGTGCGCACGGCGTCATAGACGTAAGCTTCGGCCATTTTCTGCTCCTTGGGTTTGCCGGCCGCGGCGCTCAGAGAGAGCGCCCGATCAGCAATTTCATGATCTCGTTGGTGCCGCCGTAGATGCGCTGGACGCGAGCGTCGCGGTACATGCGGGCGATCGGATATTCATTCATGTAGCCATAGCCGCCATGCAGTTGAAGGCATTCGTCGACGACTTTGCCCTGCAGGTCGCTGAGCCAGTATTTGGCCATCGAGGCGGTCACCGGATCGAGGCCGCCATCGATATGGCGGGCGACGCAATCATTGTAGAAGACGCGGCCGATGGTGGCCTCGGTCTTCAACTCGGCCAGCTTGAACTGGGTGTTCTGGAAATCGATGACCGCCTTGCCGAAGGCCTTGCGCTCCTTGACGTAGTCGATGGTGAGCGCCAGGGCCCGCTCGATCATGGCGATCGCCCCGGTGCCGATCTGCAGGCGTTCCTGCGGCAGTTGCTGCATCAGCTGGACGAAGCCCTTGCCTTCTTCATGGCCGAGCAGGTTGGAGGTCGGCACGCGCACGTCGTTGAAGAACAGCTCGGAGGTGTCGTTCGACTTCAGCCCTATCTTGTCGAGGTTGCGGCCGCGCTCGAAGCCCTCGACCTCGTCGGTCTCGACGACGATCAGCGAGGTGCCCTTGGCGCCCTTGTCCGGATCGGTCTTGGTGACGACGATGATCAGGTTGGCGAGCTGGCCATTGGTGATGAAGGTCTTCGAACCGCTGATCTTATAGTGGTTGCCGTCCTTCTCGGCGCGGGTCTTCACGCCCTGCAGGTCGGAGCCGGCGCCGGGTTCCGTCATGGCGATGGCACCGATCAGCTCGCCGGTCGCGAGCTTCGGCAGCCATTTCTTTTTCTGCTCCTCGGAACCGTAATGCAGGATGTAGGGTGCCACGATCGAATTGTGCAGGCCGATGCCGAAGCCGTCGACGCCGACATGGCCGATCGCCTCGATGATAGCGCTCTCATGCGCGAAGGTGCCCCCTGAGCCGCCATATTCCTCCGGCATCGAAGCGCAGAGCAGGCCCGCCGCTCCGGCCTTCAGCCAGCTCTCGCGGTCGAAGATCTCGTTCTTCTCGAACTCGTCATAGCGCGGCGCGATCTCTTCGGCCATGAAGCGGGACGCCATGTCATAGAGCATGCCGACTTCGTCCGCCGCCCAGGCGGGCTTCGGCAGGCCAAGAATTTCGGCTGGATTTGTCGCCACGATTTCCTCCGCGTTCCGATAATTGTGGGCCGGCGATGCCGGCCCGCCAAACCTAGAACGCTTCCGCCGGCAGCGCCATTAGCGTGTCCGCGCCACTGGAAATGCGGGCAAGCCGCGTCGCCGTTTCGGGCATAATGCGCTCCATGAAGAAACGCGCCGTCACCAGCTTGGTGTCGTAGAACGACGCCGAACCATTGGCGCCCTCCGTGAGCTTCGTCTGCGCGGATTTCGCCATCTGCGCCCACATGTAGCCCAGCGCCACCAGGCCGAAGAGATGCATGTAGTCGGTCGAGGCCGCACCGGCATTGTCGGGCTTGGCCATGGCGTTCTGCAGCAGCCACATGGTGGCCGCCTGCAGGTCGTTGAGCCCTTTCTTCAGCGCCTTGGTGAAGGGCGCCATCTTCTCATCAGTGCGGTTTTCCTCGCAGAACTCGCCGACCTCCTTGAAGAAGGCCTGCACGGCGCGGCCGCCGTTCTGGGCCAGCTTGCGGCCGACGAGGTCGAGCGCCTGGATGCCGTTGGCGCCTTCATAGATCATGGCGATGCGGGCATCGCGCACGAACTGGCTCATGCCGTGCTCTTCGATATAGCCGTGGCCGCCGAACACCTGCTGGGCCATCACCGCGTGATCGAAACCCTTGTCGGTGAGCACGCCCTTGACCACCGGCGTCATCAGTCCGGTGTAGTCGTCGGCCGCCTGGCGGTCCTTGTCGTCACCGGAGCGATGCGCGACATCGGACTTGATCGCCGTCCAAAGCGCCAACGCCCGGCCGCCCTCGTTGAACGCCTTCATGGTCATCAGCGAGCGGCGGATGTCGGGATGGACGATGATCGGGTCGGCCTTCTTGTCCGGAGCCTTGGCGCCCGACAGCGAACGGCCCTGCAGCCGGTCCTTGGCGTAGGAAACCGCGTTCTGATAGGCGACCTCGGAGACCGAAAGCCCCTGCAGGCCGACGCCGAGGCGGGCCTCGTTCATCATCGTGAACATGGCCTTCAGGCCGCCGTTCAACTCGCCGAGCAGCGTGCCCTCGGCCTCGTCATAGTTCATGACGCAGGTCGAGTTGCCGTGGATGCCCATCTTCTCCTCGATCGAGCCGCAGGAGAGCGTGTTGCGCTCACCGGGATTGCCCGAGGCGTCGAGCTTGAACTTCGGCACGATGAACAGCGAGATGCCCTTCACGCCTTCTGGCGCGCCCTCGGCGCGGGCAAGCACCAGATGGACGATGTTGTCCGACATGTCGTGCTCGCCGGCGGAGATGAAGATCTTCTGGCCGGAAATCCTGTAGGTGCCGTCACCGTTGGGAACGGCCTTGGTGCGCAGCAGGCCGAGGTCGGTGCCGCAATGCGGCTCGGTGAGGTTCATGGTGCCGGTCCAGGCGCCCTCGATCAGCCTGGGCAGCCAGGTCGCCTTCTGCTCGTCCGTGCCGTGGGTGACGATCGCCGCGATCGCGCCCTGCGTCAGGCCGGGATACATCATCAGCGCCATGTTGGCGGAGACCATATATTCGGAGACCGCGGTGTGGACCGTGTAAGGCAGACCCTGGCCGCCGAACTCGGCGGGTGCGGCAAGCCCCATCCAGCCGCCCTCGCGGTACTGGTCGAAGGCGTCCTTGAAGCCCTTGGGCGTGGTCACCGAGCCGTCGTCATGGCGCACACAGCCTTCCATGTCGCCAACGCGGTTCAGCGGATGCATGACGTTCTCGGCGAGCTTGGCGCCCTCGGCGAGGATCGCCTCGACCACATCGGGCGCCGCGTCCGAGAAGCCTGGAAGATTGGAATAGCGCTGATAGCCCAGCACGTCGTTGAGCACGAACAGCGTGTCCTGGATCGGCGCCCTGTAGATCGTCATGCCTTCCTCCGCCCTTACGGTCCCGGCCCGACCAGCAAGTCGCCTGTCCACGTCCTGGACAGGAGGCCGGGCCAACATCGATGCCCCGATAGCAAATATTGACGTTTGCGTAAACGTCAACTTCGTCGCAGCCAAAAATTTTTGTGAGCCGTCAGGCATTGTGGCGACAAAAAAGCCGCGCGGCTATAGCCACGCGGCTTTCTGCGTCCGGGGTATGAGTGCGGGCGATCAGCCAGCGGCGCTTGCCTGCGGCGCCGCGGTGCGCTCGCTGAGCATCTGACGCACGATGGACATCGAATTGCTCAGTTCGCCGATGGCGTCGTCGATCAGCGCGCGCTGCTTCTGCAGGCGGGCGAGCTGCTTCTCGGACTTGTCGAGCGCCAGACGCAACTGCTTGGTGTTGGTGCCGGTCGGATCGTAGAGATCCATCATCTGCTTGACGTCGCGCAGCGAGAACCCGACCTTGCGGCCGAGCAGGATCAGCTTCAGCCGGGCCTTGTCACGGCGCGTGTAGAGCCGGGTCGAGCCGTCGCGATGCGGATTGAGAAGGCCCTTGTCTTCGTAGAAACGCAGCGTGCGCAGCGTCACGCCGTAATTCTTGGCCATCTCGCCGATGCGGACGAATTCCTCACCGGCCTCGGCCGGAATGTCATTGGTATTGGCCGCGGCTTCGCCGGGCGAAACAAGTTTCATGGTCACTGGCTTTCCCCTGATGGCGTCGCGGTCGCGGACCAAGCGTCGCCGGAATGGAAGCGGGGGCGTGCTTCCAATCGTGGTTGCAACAAATCAATCGCAAGAGGCACGGCTTCGCACCTTTTACGTTTACGTCAATTCTATATCGACAGCCGCGGGGTGACGCAAGGGCGTTGTCGAACCGGAACTTTATGCCGCACCCGGACGCCGGCGCATGATTTACGCGCGACTTCTTAAGCTTGGTTAACGCCTTGTTTACCACGTTGGGCGAAATGTGCGCATGTCGGTCATCCGTGTTTATCCTGTAGCGAATTTTTCACGGTTTTCGAAGCGCGGGTGAAAACCCGGGAAGGCTTGTCTTCCTCCGCGGCAAAACCGCTCGGCTCGCTTCGTTCCCGGCAGGCTACTGGGGAAACCGGCTCCGGCCGGCCATTCTGAACACGGGCGCATCGATGAACAGCAAGCGGTCCTATCTCGATACACTCAATGCCGGCAGGCAGCGCCGGCCGCACGCTTCGCTCGAAGAACTGAACCGCTCGCTCGAAACGCTGGAGCAGCGGCTGGACCGGACGCGCGCCGACATGCCCGATCGCCCCGACCTGCGGCGGCCGCCGGTCGAGCCGCGCTATCCAAGCACGCAGCCTTACGGCCAGCCGCGCTGGTACGAAGACACCTACTCCGCGCAAAGACCTCTGGACCGGCCGCCGCAAAACCCGGCAGCGCAGTATCCCGGCGCGCAGAACCCCCGGCCGCAGACGCGCGCGCCGCAAAATCCGGCGCCCGGCGCCGCGCCCGCCTTCGGGCAGAACTATCAGGCGATCGCGCGTGACATCGACCGGGTGCGTGGTCAGGAAGACAGCGTCGCCATGGTCGGCAAGATCGCCGTCGAGCTGCGCGGGCTGCGCGAGGAACTGCGCCATCAGATGACCGCCGGCCTGCAGCGCGAATTCGAGGCGTTCCGCCAGGACATCGACCGCGCCATGCAGGCCAACAGCCAGCGCGGCGCGAACGGCACGCCCGACAAG
>NZ_RZTO01000359.1:0-5919 GCF_003997225.1 Mesorhizobium sp. M2C.T.Ca.TU.002.02.1.1 | reverse complement strand
GAATAGGAATAGCCCTGCTCGTATGGCGGCCGGAAATTCTCCCGCGCCGATGTCCGAGCCTTCGGGTAGCGCTCTTCCAGAGTAGGCGCGCGCCAGGCGCTTTCGGGCGGAACAGTGTCCAAATCCACCGCTTCGGCCGGCTCCCGCCGCACGAAATAGCGAAGCGCCGAGGCCAGCGAGCCGAAGAGCCCGGGACGGCCGGCATCATTGGCCGGTTCCGGCGGCGTGACGGATTGCGCCGGAGCCGACGCGACCGGCGGAGGGGCCGGAGGCGAGGCAGGCGGCGGCGTGTAGGACGCAGCCGGCGATGGCGTGAATGACGCGGCTGGGGGCGGTGTGAAAGCCGGAGATGGCGGCGGCGTGAAGGCTGGCGGCGGAGCGACAGGCGGGGCCGGAGGCGGTGTTACGAGCGGCGGCGGCGCCGGCGGAGCTGCACGGTTCGAAGTGTTCTCCACCTTGGGATCACGCTCACCCACTCTGCGCCGCGAGCGGCTATCGGCCGTCTCGCGCAGGCTCGCATAGACGCCGCGCAGCCCGCCAAGGCCGATGCCGGCGAACAGGCCGGCAAACAGGCCCGCCAAGGCCATCACCGCACGCGACGGTCCCTTGGCCTGCAGCGGCGCATAGGCCTCCGAAATGACGCTGATATTGGCGGTGTTGATGTCCTTCTGTTCCCCGGTTTCCTTGGCGCGCAGCAGGAACTGCTCGTAGACGGAACGCTTGGCGGCGGCCTCGCGCTCCAGCTCGCGCAGCGAGACCAGATTGTTGTTGACGTCGCCGCTCTGCACCTTGGCCTGCGCCAGGCGCGAGGACAGGTCCTGCTCGAGCTGGACGGAGCGCTTCAGGTCAACCTGCAGCGAGGATGCGATACGCTGCAGCTCGGCGCCTATGCGCTCGCGCGCGCCGGCAAGCTGGGCATTCAGCGCCTCGATCTCCGGATGACGCGGCCCGAGCTTGACCTCGGCGCGGTCGGCTTCCTGCTTCAGCGCCGCATATTGCGAGCGCAGCTCGCTCATCATGTTGGAATTGATCTCTTCCGGCAACGTGCCGCTGAGGACCGAATTGACGTTCAGCGAGCGTGCCGAGGCGGCGCGGGCATTGAGCTCGAGCGTGCGGGCGCGGGCGACGGAAAGCTGCTCGTTGAGCTTCAGCATCTGGTCGTCGCTGATCAGGTGGCCCTGCGCATCGACGAGGTCATGCGTGGCCCTGAAATCCTCGACGGCGCGCTCGGCCGTCTCGACGCCCTTGCGCAATTCGTCGAGCCTGGCGGTGAGCTCGTCATTGGCGCGGCCCGCCGTGCTCGACTGGATCTCGCTGGAGATCTGCTTGAACGCCTTGACCATGGTGTTGGCGATCAGGGCGGATTTCTCGGCGTTCTGCGTGGTGGCGCTGACCGAGACCACGAAAGTCTTGCCGCCGCGCTCGACGTCGAGGCTTTCATACAGGTTGCCGACCGCCAGCGCGCGCTTGCGCGCTTCGTCCGCAGCGCCCGCATCCTGCCGCGACAGGATCGAGCGGAGCGTCGACATCAGGCCGAAGCCGCCCTTGCCCTGGCCGTTGAATTCGGGATCGTTGGTGAGGTTGAGATCGGTGACGACCTTATTGAGGACGGTTCCCGAAGTCAGGATGCGGACCTGGTTCTCGACAATGGCCAGCGTCGCATCCGAGGCGACCACGTTCTGCGTCAGGTCGCGGTCGGTGAGCTTGAGGTCGCGCGGGTCGACGATGACGTCGGTGGTGGCTTCATATTTCTTCGGCGTCGACAAGGCGATGGCGACGCCGAGCGCGGCGCCCAGGATGGTCGTCGACAGGATCAGCGCCCTGGATCGCGTGATGCCGTGCACGACCTGCATCGGGTCGATCAGCGGCTTCCATTCCTCGGAAACGTCGCCGGCGGATGGCCGGCTCGACTTAGGTTCGGGAGCGGCTTGCGGCTGCTGGCCCTGCGCCGGGGCTTCATGGGACGGCCCGGACGAAGCAGACCGATTTCTTCCGCGCCAGTCATGTTCGGGTTCGACCGGCCCGGATTCCGCTCGCACCTGATCCCGGTCAAATTCGCCGGTATCGGCGGGCTGCGGATTGACCTTCGCTTCGCGTTCGGAACGCGCGGCGCGATGGCGCGCGGCGGCGTCCTCGCGCCAGGAGGAATTGGCCCGCTCGCCGATCGAAACCGTGTTGTCGTCGCCACGCATGGCTTGGCCGAGCGCCAGCAGAGAACGCTCGCGCCTCCAGTCATCACGGTTATCCCTGTCGACCATTGTCCTGGAACTACTCTCTGGCGGCTTGGGCGCGGCGGATCGGCCAATCGTTAAGCCACGCTAAACGGGCATAGGAAACAAACGGTTAATTTTGCACCCAGGCCCGCACGGTTTCTCGCCTTGTTCGCGGCATTTCGGCGCCGCCAGGACAGGCGCCAGAACGCCGCGTTAAACTTTCCAGCCTATCTATCGCCCCGACATGACCCAGGCCAGCGACATGCCGCAAAGGCGGAGCCTCGCGCGGATCGGCCACTTCGTGGCCACCCGCCGGAAACTGGTATTCGACTATTTCTCGGCGATCAGCGGCGCCGGCGGCCGGCTGGTATTTTCACTCGCCTATTTCATCGCCTTGGCCAACACGCTTTCGATCGCCGAATTCGGCATGTTCGCGACCGCCTCGGCCGCAGGCATCATGCTGTCGCGCATCCTCGCCTTCGGCTTCATCTCGGCGCTCTACCGCACCGCCACGATCCGCCCCAACCTGATCGGCACCTTCACCGCCGGTTTCCTGCTTCTCGGCCTGTTCTCGCTGCCGTTCCTCGCCGCCGCGTCCTACGTCGTCTATCTGATCTTCTTCGCCGGCACCGTGCCGCTATCGGCCTTTGCCGCTGTTGTCTTCGCCGAGGCGCTTCTGTGGCGGCCGGTCGAAGTGGTGCTGATCGTCAACAACGGGCTCGGCAAGTTCGGGCGGGCAGCCATCCTCGCCATCCTGACGACGGCGCTTCGGGCAGTCGGCGCGATCCTGTTCATGCTTGCCGCACAGCATACGATCGGCGTCTGGTCGCTGTTCTATATCGGCGCCAATGCCGCGTCGCTCATCGTCGCCTTCGTCTTCTTCTATCCGCGCCAGCGGCTGAGGTTGCGCGCCGAGCTCTATTTCCGGCGGCTCGCCGATTCCATCTATGTCGCCGGCTCCGAAGTGCTGTTCTACCTGCAGATGGAGTTCGACAAGCTTCTGGTGCTGTCGATCGGCGGGCCGCATCTCGCCGGCATCTATGCCATCATCATGCGGCTGGTCGACCTCACCGCGATCCCGATCCGCACCTTCTCGATGATGCTGGTGCAGCGCATGATGCGGGCGCCGGAGCTTCTGTCGCGGCTGGCGGTGAAGAGCGGCATCGAAGGCGGCGTATTCCTGGTCTCGACGCTGGCGCTGGTTTCGCTCGGCATCGTGCTGCACTTCTTCCCGAATGCGCTCGGCAAGAATGTCGCCGAGGCAGCGCCGCTGGTCGCGCTGGCGGTCTGCGTGCCTGGCCTGCGCAACCTCGTCGAATACCAGGCCGAGCTGCTCTTCGCGCGCGGCCAGACGGCGGTGCGGGCAATCAATCTCGGCCTGCTCGCCGGATTGAAGGCGGTGCTCTTGACCTATGTGCTGACGACGATCCCCGACACGGCCAATCTGGTCCTGTCGCTCAACATCGTCTTCCTGCTGCTCTATCTTGCCTCGATGCTGCTGACTTACTCGGCCATGCGCCGGCCCGCAAAGGCGATCTAGCTTACCTGGTGCCAGCCAGGATTGCCGTTCGTGCGGACCGCCGCAAACGTTCGGGATTGAGGCGAAGCCTCTCAGCTTCGTCATCCACGGGCGGAGCGGGAGTGAAGCGGACGCGGAGACCCGAGGATCCATGCCGTGACTTTAGCTGAGGGATGCAGCGGAGCAGAACTCTGCACCGCGGCGACGCCTCCACGTCACGGCATGGATTCCAGGGTCTGCGCGCGTCGCTTCGCTCCTTGCTCCGCCCTGGAATGACGACGAGAGGGATCGCTTCTGGCAGTTTCCAAGTTTCAGATCTATCAGAACTATCCAAGCCCGATCAGGCGGCGGATGCGGCCGATATCGGTGCCGATGAAGGACTGCATGCCGATCGCCACCTGTTCCGGCGCCATGGTGTCGACGAAGCGGCGGAACTCGCCATCGGAGAGCGGCTCGCCGTTCCAGTGGACGTGGCAGAACTCCTCCGAACCGTGGAAATGGCCGGCGCCTTGAAGCACGTCGTCGACGTAGCGGCCATAGATCATGCATTCGGAGAACTGGCGCGCCGAGCCGACGACGCCGACCCAGTCGCGGCCGTGCACCTTCTCGATGCGCCCACACATCGCGTTGACCGTCTCCCGACGCCAGGCAATCAGCGTCGAGATGTAGTCGTGGCTCGATCGATTGGCGGGATCGATGCCGAGCGCGGCACCGGCATTGCGCGACCAGATGCGATGCTCGTCATGGCCGTCGTTCGACAGCACGCCGTCGCGCCGGAACAGCCGCACCTTGCCCTCGCGCCAGAAGGCGTTCGCGTCGAACGGTTTCAGGAAGGCGACGTCGGAATCGCAAAAGACCAGCACGTCTTCCTTCACCTGCCCGGCAATGGCGATCCGGCGCAGCTGCTGCACATGCCAGCCGCGCAGCGGCTGCGTCTTCAGGCTCAGCCAGACGCGGCGGCGGAAGCCGCTCAGCGGATCGTCAATGACGCGCAGCCAGCGCGGCAACAGGTCCCACTCGTCCACGACGCTGCGGCGGCTGCCTTCGAGCTGGCGAAACAGCGCGACGTCGCGATGTTCGGTCAGGATGTAGTGATGCGCCATGCCGGTGACGTGGCGGTCGACGGTTTCGCACAAAAGCCGGCAGCGCTCGAAGTCCGGCGCGTAGCTCGCCGTGACGATCGCGGCCAAGGGCATGCGCGGCAGCGGTTCGATCGCGGTGGAGGTGCCCGGCACGAAGCGGCTGTTCACCGGCGCGCCTCCAGCGGCCGCGGCCCGAGCGACAGCTTCTGCCTGACGACGCGCCACAGGAAGAGCGGATTGCCGACGATGTAGCGGCGCCACAGGCGGCCAGGCTCGATCCACAGGCGGAACAGCCATTCGAGACGCAACCGGCGTAGCCATAGCGGCGCGCGCGGCACCGAGCCGCTCATGAAATCGAGCAGCGCGCCGACGGCGACCGGCAGCGTGCAATGGCGGCTGTCGATGTGGCGCTCGATCCACAATTCCTGGCGCGGCACGCCCATGGCGACGAGCAGCACGTCCGGCCGCAGCCGGGCGATGCGCTCGAGGATCGCCGGTTCCTCGGCAGCGGAGAAGAAGCCGTCATGGACCACGACGAATTTGTGCTGCATGGCGAGCGTCGAAAGCTTCGCGCAGGCGGCTTCGGCATTGGCGCGCGTCGTGCCGAGCAGCGCCACCGTCAGCGGGTGCGACGAGGCCTGCAGGAAGGCCGGGATGAAATCGGTGCCGTTGAGATTGCTGGGGAAAGGCGCGCCGTAAAGCAGCTTTGCCGCCATGTCGACGCCGACGCCATCGGGAAGGATCAGGAAATTTTCCAGCGCCTCGGCAAAGACCGGATCGGTGCAGGCAAGGTTGGCGTTGTGGGCGTTGAGGAAGCTCACCTTGGTGAAGCGGCGCTCGTCGATCAGCCTGGTGAGCAAGGCGATGGCCTCGTCCCAGCGAATGGCGAGCACCGGAATGCCCAGAATGGTCTTGAGCGTGTCGAAGCCGAAGGCGGCGCGCGCTGTGTGCATGTTCATGCGGCGACCTCCTGCCTGACAACGCCGAGCTTCTCCACACCAAGCCCGATCGCGGCGTCGAGCGCCTTGAGCTGGCGGCGGTGGAAGGCGCTGCCATCGACATCGCGGGCATTGGCGGCTGCCGCCTGGAGGGCGGCGGCGAAAGC
>NZ_RZTO01000358.1:0-5922 GCF_003997225.1 Mesorhizobium sp. M2C.T.Ca.TU.002.02.1.1 | reverse complement strand
CAACGGCCGCGTGCTGGTCGACGGCGCGCTGGTCAATCCGGTGCCGGTGTCGGTCTGCCGCGCCTACGAGCAGCCGCTCGTCGTCGCGGTCAACCTGCATTACGATCTGTTCGGGCGTGCCGCCGTCATCAAGCACAGCGCCGGCGAATTGCTTGTCGAGAGCGACGCGCCGCGGCCTGGCCACCCCAATCCGCAGCCGCACCAGACGCGCCTCGGCATCACCGGCGTCATGGTCGAGGCCTTCAACATCATCCAGGACCGGATCTCGCGCGCCAGGCTCGCTGGCGATCCGCCGGATATGTCGCTGCAGCCGAAGCTCAGCCATATCGGCCTGACGGAATTCCACCGTGCCGACGAGGCGATCACCCTCGGCTACCAGGCGACGAAGGCGCAGATCAGCGAACTGACCCGGCTGCAGTCCGTTCTGGTGTGAATTCCCCCGATATTGTTGCTATGCCAGCGCCGCATCGCTGATGCGAAACTGCACCGTGCGGTTACCGTTCCAGTAATTGCCCGACAGCGAACCGGCGACGTGCACGGTCCTGCCCCTGTTCTTGAACAGGAATTCGCCGAGCGCCGTGTCGACGGCGCGGAAGGCGATCGCCTGGATGTTGCCGCCGCTTTGCGACTGCAGGTCCACCCGGATATGATTGGTGCCGATCGCGCGCGCATCGGTCAGCCGGTGGCGCGGCAGCACGAACACCGGCGCGATATGCCCGGCGCCGAACGGCCCGGCTTTCTCAAGCGCGTCGAGCAGCGCGATCGTGGCGCCCTCGGCGGCCAGAGCGCCGTCGATCGCCAGGCTTTCCTCGTTCTGCAGCCGGAACACGTCGGCCGCGGCGCGCTCCTCGAAGAAGGCGCGCAACTCTCCAAGCTTGGCGCGCTCGACGGTAATGCCCGAGGCCATCGCGTGGCCGCCGCCCTTGACGATCAGCCCGGCGGCAGCCGCCTCGCGCACCAGCCGGCCGAGATCGAAGCCGGTCACCGAACGGCCGGAGCCCGTGCCGACGCCGGTCGAATTGAAGGCGATGGCAAAGGCCGGCCGGCGCGCATAGTCCTTGAGCCGCGAGGCGATCAGCCCGACGATGCCCGGATGCCAGCTGTTGCTGGCCGTGACGATGACGGCGGGACCATTGCCGCCGGCAAGCTCCGCATCGGCCTCGGCGCGCGCCTGCGCCAGCATCTCCTGCTCCATCTGCTGCCGTTCCTGGTTCAGCCGGTCGAGCGTCTCGGCGATGCTCGCCGCCTCGACGGGATCGTCAGTGGCCAAAAGCCGGCTGCCGAGCGCGGCATCGCCGATGCGGCCGCCGGCATTGATGCGTGGCCCGATCAGGAACGACAAGTGAAAGGTGTTGATCGGCTCGCCGATGCGCGAGACCCGCGCCAGGGCCGCCAGCCCCTCATTCTTCTGCTGGCGCAATACCTGCAATCCCTTGACGACGAAGGCGCGGTTGACGCCGGTGAGCGGCACCACGTCGCAGACCGTCGCCAGCGCCACCAGATCGAGGAGCGAGAGCAGGTCGACCGGCGCGGCGTTCGGCAGCCGCTCGCGCAGCACTTTGGCCGTCTGCACCAGGCATAGGAAAACGACGCCGGCGGCGCACAGATGCCCCTGCCCCGACAGGTCGTCCTCGCGATTGGGATTGACCACGGCCGCCGCTGGCGGCAGCGGGCCGCCGACTTGGTGATGGTCGAGCACCACGACGTCGGCGCCGGCTTCCCTCGCGGCCTCGATCGAGGTCGCGCTGTTGGTGCCGCAATCGACGGTGACGATCAGCTTCGCGCCGCGCGAGATCAGCTCCCGCATCGCTTCCGGATTGGGCCCGTAGCCTTCGAAGATGCGGTCCGGGATATAGATTTCGGACGGTACGGAAAAATGCGTGAGAAAGCGTTTCAGGAGCGCCGACGAGGCGGCGCCATCGACGTCATAGTCGCCGAAGATCGCCACTTTTTCGCCGGCGACGATCGCGTCCGCCAGCCGCGCCGCCGCTTTCTCCATGTCGGTCAGCGATGCCGGGTTCGGCAAAAGCTCGCGGATGGTCGGATCGAGGAAGCGCCCGGTCTGCTCCACGCTGACGCCGCGCCCGGCAAGCACCCGCGCCACGATGTCCGGCACGCCATGGCCCTGCGCGATGGCCAAGGCGGCCATATCCTGCCGCTCGGTCAGCCGGTGTTCCCAGGAAACACCCGTCGCCGACTGCCTGACATCGAGGAAGAACCGTTTCTCGCCCGTCATGCGACGCGCCGTCTGCACATCATACTTGCGCAGATATCAACATGCGACGTCTGGAGCAATTGCGGGCAAGCGGGCAAGCCGGGGAAAGGTGTGGATGGGTTTCCCCGGAATGCGACGCTCAAGCGAAAAGATCAGAACTTGTCCAGGTCCTGGTGACGCGCCTTGATCTCGCGCACCGTGCGCGAGGACGAGCGCAGCACGATGGTGTGGGTGGTGATGAAGGTGCGGCCGAACTTCACCCCGTCGAGCAGATTGCCGTCGGTGACGCCGGTCGCCGCGAACAGCACGTCGCCGCGCGCCATGTCCTGGGCGCGGTAGACCCGCTTCGGGTCGGAAATGCCCATCTTCTCGGCTCGCGCCACCTTTTCCGGCGTGTCGAGGATCAGCCGGCCCTGCATCTGCCCGCCGGTGCAGCGCAGCGCTGCCGCCGCCAGCACGCCCTCCGGCGCGCCGCCGGTGCCGAGATAGATGTCGATGCCGGTCTCGTCCGGATCGGTGGTGTGGATGACGCCGGCGACATCGCCGTCGCCGATCAGCCGGATCGCGGCGCCCGTGGCGCGCACGTCGTCGATCAGCTTGGCGTGACGCGGCCGATCGAGGATGCAGGCCGTGATGTCGGAAACCGCCACGCCCTTGGCCTTGGCCAGATTGGCGAGGTTTTCCGCCGGCGAGGCGTCGATGTCGATCAGGTCTTCCGGATAGCCGGGGCCGATGGCGATCTTGTCCATATAGACGTCGGGCGCAAACAGCAGGCTGCCCTTTTCCGCGATCGCGATGACGGCAAGCGCGTTGGGAAGGTTCTTGGCGCAGATCGTCGTGCCCTCGAGCGGGTCGAGCGCGATGTCGACGGCCGGACCTTTGCCGGTGCCGACCTCTTCGCCGATATAGAGCATCGGCGCCTCGTCGCGCTCGCCCTCGCCGATCACCACCGTGCCCTTGATGGCCAGCCGGTTGAGCTCCTGGCGCATGGCGTCGACCACCACCTGGTCGGCGGCCTTCTCGTCACCGCGTCCGCGCAACCTGGCGGCCGCGACGGCGGCCCGCTCGGTCACGCGCACGACTTCCATTGTAAGGATCCGGTCGAGACCAGCGGCAATGTTCTGGGCGATATTCATGGATTACGCATTCCTCGTTGTCTGTTTGCGTCGAGCGATCCCAGAACGGTTGAGCGCCGGAATTGCTCCGCCTCCCGCCAGAGGCGGGCTTCTTCTGGCAAAGCTCCATGACAACGGCAAGACTTGGCTCGCCATTTTTCGAAATGACAGCAAAATCAATCGATTGAAGACGGAATCGGACCTGGTTTATTCCGCCCGTTCGATGCGGATCACCTGCGGCTTGTCGGTCAGGTGACCGTCCTTGGTGATGCCTTCGACGGCCTTGCGCACCGCGGCTTCCGTCGTCTCATGCGTGACGAGGATCACCGTCTTCTGCGCCTGGCTTTCCGCGCTGGCCGCCTGCTGGACGATCGACTCCAGCGAGATGTCGTTGTCGGCCATGCGCTTGGCGATGGCAGCGAAGACGCCGGTGCGGTCATGCACGGTCAGCCGGATGAAATAGCCGCCGGCATGGCTGCGCATCCGCGCCTTCTTGTAGGGTTTCAGCTCCTTCGCCGGCCAGCCGAACACCGGCGCGTGCTGGAACCCGGGCCGGCTCTTGGCGATATCGGCGATATCGCCGATCACCGCCGACGCCGTGGCGTTGCCGCCGGCGCCGGGGCCGGAAAGCAGAAGCTCGCCCAGGATATCGGTCTCGATCGCCACCGCGTTGGTGACGCCATGCACCTGCGCGATGACCGACGCCGTCGGCACCATGGTCGGGTGGACGCGCTGCTCAATGCCGCTGTCGGTGCGCTGGGCGACGCCGAGCAGCTTGATGCGGTAGCCGAGATCGGCCGCCGCGCGGATGTCGGCCTGGGTGATGTTGGAGATGCCTTCCATATAGATGTCGCCGGCGGCGATCCTGGTGCCGAAGGCAAGGCTGGTCAGGATCGACAATTTGTGCGCCGTATCGTGGCCTTCGATATCGAAGGTCGGGTCGGCCTCGGCGTAGCCCAGCCGCTGCGCGTCCTTCAGGCAGGCGTCGAAGGAAATGCCCTCGGCCTCCATGCGCGTCAGGATGTAGTTGCAGGTGCCGTTGAGGATGCCGAAGACACGGGTTACCGCGTTGCCGGCCATCGCTTCACGCATCGTCTTGATGACCGGGATGCCGCCGGCGACCGCCGCCTCGTAGTTGAGCAGCACGCCCTTCTTCTCGGCGATCTCGGCAAGCGCCACGCCATGCTTGGCAAGCAGCGCCTTATTGGCGGTCACGACATGGCGGCCAGCCTCGAGCGCCGCCTTCACCGAGGCTCGCGCCGGGCCTTCATCGCCGCCGAGCAGCTCGACAAAGACATCGATATCGGCCTTCTCGGCCAGCTTGACCGGGTCGTCGAGCCATTTCGCCGCGCTCAGATCGACGCCGCGGTCGCGCTTCGGATCACGCGCCGAAACAGCCGTTACGACGATGTCGCGGCCGCACTGCCGGGTGAGCTCGGTCGCCTTGTCGCGCAGCACGCGCGCCACAGAGGCGCCAACCGTGCCGAGGCCGGCAATTCCAACACGCAACGCTTCAGCCATGTCCGGCGACGCCCCTCAAATTCAATGAATGTCCGGCTAATTCAGCGACGGGCGGCGAGCGGCACCACATTGTTGGGCTGCTTGGCGGTGGTCGCGAGGAATTTCTTGATGTTGCGCGCCGCCTGGCGGATCCGGTGCTCGTTCTCGACCAGGGCCACACGCACATAGTCGTCGCCATGCTCGCCGAAGCCGATGCCCGGCGCCACCGCGACATCCGCATGCTCGATGAGCAGCTTGGAGAATTCGAGCGAGCCGAGCTGACGGAACTGCTCGGGGATGGGCGCCCAGGCGAACATCGAGGCGGCGGGCGCGGGAATGGTCCAGCCGGCGCGGCCGAAGGAATCGACCATCACGTCGCGGCGCTTGTGGTAGACCTCGCGCACTTCCTCGATGTCGGCGCCGTCGCCGTTCAGCGCATGCGCCGCCGCCACCTGGATCGGCGTGAAGGCGCCATAATCCAGGTAGGACTTCACCCGCGTCAGCGCGGAGATCAGCCGCTCGTTGCCGACGGCGAAGCCCATGCGCCATCCAGGCATGGAGAAGGTCTTCGACATCGAGGTGAACTCGACGCAGACGTCCATCGCGCCCGGCACCTGCAGCACCGAAGGCGGCGGATTGCCGTCGAAATAGATCTCAGAATAGGCAAGATCCGACAGGATGATGATGTCGTTCTTCTTCGCGAAGGCGACCACATCCTTGTAGAAGTCGAGCGAGGCGACCAGCGCCGTCGGGTTCGACGGATAATTGAGGATCAGCGCCAGCGGCTTCGGGATCGAGTGGCGGATGCCGCGTTCCACCGCCGGGATGAAGCCGTCATCGGGCTCGACCTGCAGCGAGCGGATGACGCCGCCCGACATGATGAAGCCGAAGGCATGGATCGGATAGGTGGGATTGGGGCACAGGACCACGTCGCCGGGCGCGGTGATCGCCTGCGCCATGTTGGCGAAGCCTTCCTTTGAGCCGAGCGTCGCCACAACCTGCGTGTCTGGGTTGAGCTTCACGCCGAAGCGGCGCTGGTAATAGTTGGCCTGGGCGCGGCGCAGCCCCGGAATGCCGCGCGAGGACGAATAG
>NZ_RZTO01000357.1:0-5945 GCF_003997225.1 Mesorhizobium sp. M2C.T.Ca.TU.002.02.1.1 | reverse complement strand
CTGTTGCCATGCGGGCCGGTATGCACCTTGCCGCTCTGCACCAGGCCGCCGCCGACGAAGGTGTCGATCGAGATATGCATGAAATCGTGGAAGCGCGCGCCGGCGCCTTGCACGAGCTCGGCCAACGCCGCCGAGGTGGCGTCGTTCTCGATGAACACCGGAACCTTTGGCGGCGTCGCGAAGAAGGTCATGAGGTCGATCGCTTCCCATCGATCGCCGAGGTCGTCCGGAAAACCCAGCTCCTCGCTCCAGCCGCCGAGGAAATAGGGCGAGGCGATGCCGACGCCGACGATCGAGGCGTCGTCGAGCCCGTCGACCAGCGCCTCGAAATTGGCGAGCGAGGTGTTGCCGGCCCTGCGCACTAGATCCGGATCCGGATAGCGGTACTCGTGCGATGCGCGCGCCCGAACCTCGCCGGCGAAATCGACCAGCACGGCTTCCAGCGCGCGCCGGCCGATTTTGATGCCGACGCTGTAGATGCGCTCCGGCGCCAGCCGGTAGAGGATCGACGGCGATCCGCGCTGTCCGAATCTTTTTCCCACTTGCTTTACGAAACCGGCCTGCTCCAGCCCATCGACGATGTCGGCGACCGCGGCGGGCGTGAGGTGGGCGGCGCGCGCCAGGTCCGACTTGGACGCCTCCTTCAGGCGGCGGATGGCGTCGAGCACGAAGCGTTCGTTGTAGTGCCGAACCTTGACCGAATTGCTGCCTTTTCCCGACAAAACGCCATCTCCCAGGTCTTGCCGCGAGCGCGGCCGGCTCTATCCATGGTCACGGCCATAAGGCTGCCGGATCACGGGTGAGCACGGCGCGACACTGCGCGTTGCGCCCGAGGAAGTCAATTTTCCGGTTGCGGGTTTGGCGCATTTAATATAGCAAACTGAAAAAATAACTACGACCAGGGAGGAAACGTGCTGCAGCAAGGCGCGCTTGGCGAAGCCGTCGCGACGGCGGCAGGGGCACCAGTGGCGCTGATCGGCGCCACCAAGGCCTTTGGCGGCACCGTCGCGCTGAAGGATGTTTCCTTCGACCTGCGTTCGGGCGAGGTGCTGGCGCTGCTTGGCGAGAACGGCGCCGGCAAGAGCACCTGCGTCAAGCTGCTCGCCGGGGTGTATTCACCCACGGACGGCCATGTCGAGGTCGACGGCAAACCCGCCAGCTTCCGCTCGCCGCACGACGCTCAGGCCGCCGGCATCGCGGTCATGCACCAGCATCCCGGCCTGTTTCCCGACCTGTCGGTCGCGGAAAACATCTATCTCGGCCACATGCCGCGCGATCGTTTCGGCGGCATCGACAATGCCGCCATGATTGCCGGCGCGAAGAAGGTGTTGGCGACTGTCGGCCTTGCCGTGCCGGCCGACACCAGGCTTGGCGCCCTGCGCACCTCCGAGCAGCAGCTGGTCGAGATCGCCCGCGCGCTCTCGCTCGAGGCGCGCGTGCTGATCATGGACGAGCCGACCGCCGCACTCTCGCAGCGCGAGGTGGAGCGGCTTTTCGCCGTCGTCGCCGATCTCAAGGCGCACGGCGTGGCGATGATGTTCGTCGGCCATCGCATGGACGAGATCTTCCGCATCGCCGACCGCATCGCGGTGCTGCGCGACGGCCGCCTCGTCGGCGTCAAGCCGAAGGCCGAGCTTGGCCGCGCCGCCGCGATCTCCATGATGGTCGGACGCGAGGTCAGCGATCTCTACCCGGACCGGCGCGAAAAGCCCGGCGCGCTGGTGCTGGAGGCAAGCGGACTGTCGCGCGCCGGCGCCTTCGCCGATATCGACCTCAAGCTCCATGCCGGCGAAGTGGTGGGCTTAGGCGGTCTCGTCGGCAGCGGCCGCACCGAGATCGCGAGGGTCTTGTTCGGCATCGACCAGCCTGACGCTGGCCAGATCCTCATCGACGGCAGGCCGGTGCGTTTCGCCTCGGCGCGCGACGCCATGGACGCGCGCATCGCCTATGTCTCGGAAGACCGCATGGGCCAGAGCCTGGTGATGGATTTCGGCGTTCTCGACAACGCCGTGCTGCCGGTGCTGGACAAGGCGTCTCGCTTCGGCCTCTACGGCGCCGACCGCGCCATTGGTCTCGTCGCCGATTGGCTGAAGCGCATGAAGCTGCGCTTCGCCGGCTACGCCCAGCCGGTCAAGGAATTGTCCGGCGGCAACCAGCAGAAGGTGGTGCTGGCCAAATGGCTGCGCACCGAGCCGCGTGTGCTCATCCTCGACGAGCCGACGCAAGGCATCGACGTCGGCACCAAGGCCGAGGTTCATGCCATGATCGCCGATCTTGCCGCGCAAGGCATGGCGATCCTGCTGATCTCTTCCGAAATGCCGGAGCTCATCGGTATGTGCGACCGCATCGTCGTGCTGCGCGAGGGCCATCGCACGGCCGAATTCGCCAGCGGCGAAGCGACCCAGGAAAAAGTGCTCGAGGCCGCGACCCGCACGGTCGAGCAGGCCGGCGCGACGACACAGACGGAGCAGGCCGCGCTCGAGGAAGCAAGCAAAGGCCCGGCGAATATCCTCAAGCGCCGCGAGTTCGGCCTGCTCGCCGCGATGCTGGCGGTCGCCATTCCGGTCACCATCATCAATCCGCGCATGGTCAGCGCCGCCAATTTGACAGCGGTGTCGATGGATGCGGCCTTGCTGGTGGTTGCCGCTCTTGCCCAGATGCTGGTGCTGATCACCCGCAACATCGACCTTTCCATCGCATCGGTGATCGGCCTCTCGGCCTATATGGCGGCGAGCATGGTCCAGGCCTATCCCGGCCTCGATATCGCCATTGGCCTCGCGACCGCCTGCGCTGTCGGCACGATCTGCGGCCTCATCAACGGCCTTGTCGTAACCCGAGGGAAAATCCCCGCGATCGTCGTCACGCTCGCCTCGATGTCCATCTTCCGCGGCTTCAACTCGATCTGGGCCGCCGGCGACCAGGTCAGCGCCGACGAGGTGACGCAGCGATGGCTCGACATGACCGGGCTGAAGCTCGCCGGCGTGCCGCTGATCGTCGCCATCGCGATCCTTATCCTCGGCGCCGGCTATGTGCTGCTCTACCGCACGGCGATCGGCCGCGAGCTGTTCGCCACCGGCTCCAATCCGGACGGCGCGCGCCTCATCGGCATTCCCGTCGACCGGCGAATCCTGATGGCCTTCGGCCTGGCCGGGTTGCTCGGCGGCCTGTGCGGCGCGCTGTGGGCCTCGCGCTACGCCACCATCGACGCCCGTGTCGCGCTGGGTTTCGAGCTGACGGTGATCGCGTCCGCCGTAGTCGGCGGCGTCGCCATCCGTGGCGGCTCCGGCACGCTGCTCGGCATCGTGCTCGGATCGCTGACGCTGCTGGTCATCAAGAACGGACTGACCCTGGTGCGGGTCGATCCGCTGTGGCTGCAGGGCGTCTACGGCCTGGTGATCCTCGTCGCCATCGGCATCGACACCTTCATCGTGCGGCGCGCCGAGCAGGCGAGACAGGCGAGGATGAGATGAGCAAGTTCCTCCGCTCCATCGATTTCTGGGACTTGCTGCTGGCCGCCGCCTGCCTGGCGGTGTTCCTCTACGCCGCGATCTTCGTGCCGAACTTCGTCTCCGGCTTCAACCTTTCGCAGCTTGCCGCCAGCGCGTCGGAAAAGGCGCTGCTGATCCTGCCGATGACGCTGCTCATCATCTGCCGCGAGATCGACCTCTCGATCGCCTCTGTGCTGGCGCTGACGTCGGTGATCTTCGGTCTTGCCGTCCAGGCCGGCATGCCGACATTCGCCGCGATCCCGCTGACGCTGCTCTTCGGCGCATTGCTCGGAGCCTTCAACGGCTTTCTGGTGTCGGCGCTCGGCCTGCAGTCGCTGGTGGTGACACTGGGCACCATGGCGCTCTATCGCGGCATCGGCTACATCCTGCTCGGCACCGGCTCGGTCAACATCCTGCCGCCCGCGATCGTCGATTTCGGCATAAACAACCTGCCGGGAACGCAGATTCCCTGGACCATCGTGCCATTTCTCTTACTGGCGCCGATCTTCGCTGTCGTGCTGCAGAAGACCGCAACCGGCAAGCGGCTTTATGCGCTGGGCGGCAGCCCCGAGGTCGCGCGCTATTCCGGCATCGACACGCGCCGCATGGTGCTTTCGCTCTTCGTCGTATCGGGCGTCGTCGCGGCCATCGCCGGCATCGTCTACACGGCGCGCCTCGCCAATGCGCGCGCCAACAACGCGCTCGGCATGGAGCTCGACGTCATCACCATCGTGCTGCTCGGCGGCGTCAGCGTCTTCGGCGGCAAGGGCAAGCTCACCGGCGTCATGCTGGCGCTGGTGCTGATCGCCATCATCCGCAACGTGCTCGCGCTCAACCAGATCGGCGGCGACGCGCAAGGCATGATCATCGGCCTGCTTCTGATCGGCTCGCTGCTGGTCGGCAATTACTGGCGCTCCCTGGAGGAGCGTCTCTCAAGATCGCGCGCTTTGCGCGAAACCAAGGGGTGATCTCGGGCCCCTTCCTGCAAGCCCGAATTAAACGGAGGAGTGTACAATGAAAGCGTTTGGACTAGCCCTGCTCGCATCGACCATTCTGCTTGCCCCAGCCTCGTTGGCCCTTGCCGACGAATGCGCCAAGGAGCCGGTGACCGTCGGCTTCCTGCCCAAGCTCGACACCGATCCCTATTTCAAGGTCGCCCAGCAGGGCGCGGAGGAGGCCGCGAAGGAGATCGGCGGCAAGGCGATCCAGGTCGCGCCGTCGCAGGCAACCGCGGAAGCGCAGATCGATTTCATCAACAGCCTCGTCACCCAGAAGGTCGGCGTCATCGCCATCTCGGCCAATGACGCCAACGCCGTTGCGCCCGCGCTGAAGCGCGCGGCACAGCAGGGCGTGAAGGTGGTGTCCTACGATTCCGACGTCGCCGGCGACGCGCGCGCGGTCTTCGCCAACCAGGCCAAGGGCGACAGCCTGGCCGAGATGATGCTGGAAAGCGCCTACAATCTGATGGGCGGCGAGGGTGACTTCGCCATCCTGTCGTCGACGCCGACGGCCACCAACCAGAACGCCTGGATCGACTTCATGAAGAAGAAGATGGCGGCCGAGCCGAAATTTTCGAAGATGAAGCTGGTGCAGGTCGCCTATGGCGAGGAGAGCGAGCAGGTCAATCAGCAGCAGGCGCTGGCGCTGGTCCAGGCCTTCCCCGATCTGAAGGCGATCATCGTTCCGGCCGGCATCGGCCTGCCGGCCGCGGCGCGCGCGCTGGAGGAAGCCGGCCTGATGGGCAAGGTCAAGCTGACCGGCCTGGCGCCGGCGACGCTTATCTCGAAATACATCAAGGACGGCTCCGCCCAGGACATCTGGTGGAATGTCTCCGATCTCGGCTACCTGACCTACCAGGCCGCCCAGGCGCTGGCGCAATGCAAGATCACCGGCAAGGAAGGCGAGAAGTTCAAGGCCGGCCGTCTCGGCGAATACACGATCGGCGCCGGCGGCGAGCTGGTGCTCGGCCCGGCCAAGATCGTGACGCCGGAGAACCTGGCCGAGTTCAAGTTCTGATCCTTTAAACGCGGCGGGCGCGCCAAGCGCCCGCCGCTCTTTTCTCGATCGCGCGGACGGTTAGGCAATGAAGATCCTGCTTGCGGGCGAAACCTTTTCGGCCACGACAACGGTGGCTTCCGGCGTCGAGGTGCTGACCAGCGCCGCCTATGTCAACGGCGCGGCCGCCTTCAACGCCGCTCTGGCCGCCGAGGGTATCTCGGTCACCCAGATCGGCGGCGAGCGTTGTCCGGCCGAATTCCCTTACGATCTCGGGGCGCTGGCGCCCTACAAAGCGGTGGTGATTTCCGATGTCGGCGCGCTGAGCCTGCTGGTGACGCCCGAGGCGCGCGCCGGCCGTGTCGGCGTCAATCGCCTCGACGTCCTGAAAGCCTATGTCGAAGGCGGCGGCGGATTGATGCTTGCCGGCGGTTATATGGGCTTCCAAGGCATGTTCGGCAC
>NZ_RZTO01000356.1:0-5963 GCF_003997225.1 Mesorhizobium sp. M2C.T.Ca.TU.002.02.1.1 | reverse complement strand
CGTTCGTCGAGTCCTATCCCGTAAAGCGCGGCGCCAGTTTCTCGATGCGGGCGATCATCTGCTGGAATTCCTCCAGGATGCGCTCATGCAACAGAACCGCGATCTCGGGATATTCTTCCAGGATCCGGTGGAACATCTTGCGGCTCAATCGGATCACTTCCGAATCGACTGCGGCGGAAGCGCTGGTCAGCCGGTTGGTGTCGGCGATCAGCGCCAGTTCGCTCAGCATGGTGCCCGGGCCTGCCGTACCGATCGGGACGCGTTCGCCGCCTAGCTCCCGATAGAGCGTGATCAAGCCGCTGACCACGATGTAGGCCGAGTCGGCGACGTCGTCCTCGCGGTAGAGCTTATGGTCGGCCTGCAGCACCGTGGTCTCGGCGCCGAAGGCGAGCAGGCGCAATTGTTCCTGCGTGAAGCCCTGGAAAAGCTTCACACTGGACAGGATGAGGATGTCATCATCCAGCGCCATCCTAGCTGTGTCCCCGAGCGGTCAGTCCAGTCCCTCCTTTGGAGCGGCGCGCCCTCCTGGGCACGCGAGAAACGCTCCGCCATGCATCGTACGATGCGTGCAACGAGCCGATCCATCACCCTCCAGCACCAGGATCGTACCCGAAGCGGTCCCGCCCGACCGCTCTCATCTCTTTTGGCTCAATTCCGGACGGAAGGCTACGGCGAAGCCGCCGAGCCCAACCGTTTCACACTTTTCCTGGAATTGTTCTAGATCATGAAATGTTTAAGGAACCAGCTTGTAGCCGCCGCTTTCTGTCACAAGAATTTCGGCATTGGAAGGATCGCGCTCGATCTTCTGGCGCAACCGGTAGACATGGGTCTCCAGCGTGTGCGTGGTGACGCCGGAATTGTAGCCCCAGACCTCTTCCAACAGCACGTCGCGCGTCACCACCTTCTGGTCGGCGCGGTAGAGATATTTGATGATCGAGGCTTCCTTCTCGGTCAACCGCACCTTGGCGCCGCGCGGATCGATCAGCAGCTTCTGGCTGGGCTTGAACGTGTAGGGGCCGACCGAGAAGGTCGCGTCCTCGCTCTGCTCGTGCTGGCGAAGCTGGGCGCGGATGCGCGCGAGCAGCACGGCGAAGCGGAAGGGCTTGGTCACATAATCGTTGGCGCCGGCCTCGAGGCCCAGGATCGTGTCGGAATCGGTGTCGTGGCCGGTCAGCATGATGATCGGCGCCTTGTAGCCGCCCTTGCGCAGGATCTTCACCGCCTCGCGGCCGTCCATGTCGGGCAGGCCGACATCCATGATGAGCAGGTCGACAACGCCGCCACGGGCGGCGGCAACGCCTTTTGCGGCGGTCGATTCCTGCTGGACGTCGAATTCTTCGTAAAGCGCCAGCTGCTCGACCAGGGTGGCGCGCAGGTCGTCGTCGTCATCGACGATCAGGATGGTGCGTGATGTCATGGATATCAATCCGTTGTTTTAAAAAGAATATTCAGTTGACCTCCCCCCATTTATGCGGAAGCTCACCGGCGCAACAGCCGATCACAGTGATTTGTTCCGTGACACGATCATACAAGAAAAAACGCGCTCGCAATGCGGCGGGCGCATTTTTGCCGAAAGGCCTGGGCGTTTTGGTGGTGCGCGCGCGCCCCGGCAACCCCGCGCAAGGCTTCCTGCAAGCCGGCAAAACGGTGTTTCCCTGTGCGCTGGGGCGCAGCGGCATCACCGCCAACAAGCATGAAGGGGACGGCGCGACGCCGCTGGCGTCGATGCGCATCCTGTCGGGCTATTTCCGGGGCGATCATTTTCCGGGCGGTCGCCGGACGAGGCTCCCGATGGCGCCCATCGGTCCGGATCTCGGCTGGTGCGAGGTGCCGGACGACCGCAACTACAACCGTCCGGTGAAGATCCCCTATGGCGCGAGCCATGAGCGGATGAAGCGCGACGACCGGCTCTACGATGTCTGCCTGGTGCTCGACTGGAACATCGCGCCGCGTCGGCGCGGGCGGGGCAGCGCGATCTTCTTCCATCTGGCACGGCCGGGCTTCACGCCGACCCAAGGCTGCGTGGCGGTGACGGCGCGGACCATGGCGAGGCTGCTTCCGTTGCTGTCGGATAGGACGGTGGTGAAGGTGGTGAGGTAGGCAGTAGGCAGCAGGTGTCTCCTTCCTATTGCCTACTGCCTAATCCCTACTGCCTGTTTCCCGGTTTCTGCCAACCTGTCCCCAGCAGTCCGATCTCACGGAGCTCGCGGTCCACCGCCTTTGTGATGTCGTGGCGCCGGCCACCGATGTCGCGCAGCTCGCGATCGGAAAGATCTTCGACGGATTCCGCAGGCAAGGCGGCGGCGACGCGAGCCTGGCGCAGCCAATCGCGCGCCGAACGCAGCCAAAGGGTCAGGCCCGAGGGCGATTCCAGGGGGGTGCAGGGCTTCAGGGCGATCTCAGACATGGCTTTATCCCGTGTTCTCCGGATATCAAATCCAGTTTCATGGTGTTTCGATGAAGCCATGATGCCGGATTGAAAAACAAACGGGAAACGAGTAGTTCTTTTCTGATCGTCAAGTTTTATTTGGAGATCGCATGCCCAAGCTGCTGCCGGGAACACGCGCGCTGAGGACATTCGAGGCGGCCGCCAGGCATCTCAACTTCACCCGCGCCGCCGACGAGCTCGGCCTGACGCCGGCGGCGGTCAGCCATCAGATCAAGGAAATCGAGGATCAGCTCGACCTGGTGCTGTTCACGCGCACCAGCCGTACCATCCGGCTGACGGAGGCGGGCAACTTGCTGCTGGAGGCCTCCGTCGATGCGCTCGACCTGCTCAACCGCGCCGTCAGCCGCGCCCGCAAGATGACCCGCGGCACGGCGCTGCTGAAGGTGACGCTCGACGCACAGTTCGCGACGAAGTGGCTGATGCGGCGCGTCGACGATTTCCGCCGGCAGAAGCCCGGCGTCGAGCTGCGTTTCGACATCACCTACGACGTCAGGGATTTCGAGCGCGACGATGTCGATGTCGGCATCCGCTTCGGCACCGGCAAGTATCCGGGGATCATCGCGCATCGGCTGTTCGAGAACATCATCATCCCGGTCTGCAGCCCGGCGCTGCTCGCCTCAGGTCCGCCGCTGAAGGAGCCGCGCGACCTCTTCAACCATACGCTCGCGCATATCGAATGGTCGCGGCAGGGCGTGACCTGGCCGAACTGGAGCATGTGGATGCACGCCGCCGGCGTCGACGATTTCGACGACAGCCGCACGCTGGTCTTCGGGTCCTCGACCGATGCTATCCAGGCGGCGCTCGACGGCAATGCGGTAGCGCTCGCCGACTTTGCCATGGTGGCCAACGATCTCTCGCAAGGGCGCCTGGTGCGGCCCTTCGAGCTCGGCATCAAGGTCGCGCCGGAATTCGCCTATTTCCTGGTCTATCCCGAGGCCGTGAAGGACGACGAGCGCGTCGTGGCCTTTCGCGAATGGCTTATAGAGGAGGCGGCGAAGACGCAGACGTGATGGCGACTTAACCCGCTGGCGCCGCGGGCGCGCCGAACCAGCCGATGATGGCGCCGATGATCAGCATCACTCCCAGCCAATGGCCGGCATCAATCAGCGTCAGGGCCCAGCCGAAACCTTCATAGCGGTGGTTGACGGCAAGCGTCGTGGCGATGAAGCCCAGCCAAAGCACGAAGCCGAACAGCAATCCCGCGATAGGGTTCGGCTCGCCGCCGGTTATGGCGCCGACCACCAGCGTCAGCACCAACGCCATGATCAGCTCGGCGATGAAGCTGACGACGAACGGAACGGCGGAGCGCTTCATTGTGGCCGGGTCGAGCTTGGCCGCCTTCAGCCAGGGCTTGCTCAGGCTCATGTACCAGGCGGCGCCGAACAACCATGCGACAACGGCGGCGACAATCACCGCCAGCCAGTTCACGACCGAAAAATCCATGCTTTCCCCTCTAGATCGAAATGCGATGGAACGCTTGTTCGGGGATCGCGTCAAGCAAGGCGCCAGACAGTCGTACGCTTGACGTCGGCATCTTCCAGCACACGCGTCACCGGAACCCGGTAGACGGCAAGCGATTGCAGCCCGGTCTTCGGCAGGTAGGCGCGGCCGGGATCGCCGACGAGGATCTCGGCGCCGCGCGCCTTCAGGGACCCGAACCAGGGCAGCAGCCTGTCGGCGAAAGCCTTGTCGTAGAAGACGTCGCCGGCAAGCACGACGTCCCAGCCACCGTCGGTGCCGATGCTATCCGTGCCGAGGAATTGCGCTTCGACGCCGTTGGCTTCGAGGTTGATGGCGATCGCCGTCTCGCAGAACGGGTCGATGTCGGCGGCGATCACCTGCTTCGCGCCCGCTTTCATCGCGGCGATGGCGACGAGGCCCGAGCCGGAGGCGAAGTCGAGCACGCGCCTGCCGCGTACGGTCCCCGGGTGGTCGAGCACATAGCGGGCGAGGCCCTGGCCGCCGGCCCAGGCAAAGGCCCAGAAGGGCGGCGGCAGGCCGATCTCGGCCAGCTCCTCCTCGGTGCGCAGCCAAAGGTCATGCGCCTCGTCGGCGAGGTGCAGAAGCACTTCCGGCACATGCGGCGGCGCCATCAGCGCCGTGTTGTCGAGGATGAAGGTCTTCGCGCTTTTCGGCGTCAGTCGTTTCACGGCGCCGGGTTGAGCTCGGCCATGCGGCAGACCTCTTTCCATTCGGCCGGCGTCACCGGCTGCACGGAAAGCCGGCCGAGCCGCACCAGCGCCATCTCGGCGAGCTTGGGGTTGGCCTTGACCTGTTCCAGCGTCACCGGCTTCGGCACGTCCTTGTAGGCGCGGATGTCGACGCATTCCCAGCGCGGATCGTCGGTGGTGGTGTCGGGATGCGCCAGCGCGCAGACCTCGGCGATGCCGACGATGTCGAGCCCCTCATTGGAATGGTAGAAGAAGCCGAGATCGCCGATCCGCATCGCCTTCATGTTGTTGCGGGCGGCGTAGTTGCGCACGCCGTCCCATTGCGTGCCGGCCTTGCCCTTGGCCTTCAGCGCCTCGAAGGAAAAGACCGAAGGCTCGGACTTGAACAGCCAGTAATTCATATCGTTTGTCCCATCGCTTTGCCGCCACGCATGGCGTTGCCGTCTATGCTTACTCTCTCGCCGCCGTTGCGGCGAGGGCAGCGAACGATCATGCGCCGGCGGGTTTCTGGAAGACCCAGTTCCACGGCCGGATCTGCACGCTTTCGAACAGGCCGGCCTTGGCGTAGGGGTCGGCCGCGGCGAGCGCCTGGGCGCCGGCCATGTCGGGCGCCTCGATCATCACCAGGCTGCCGTCCGGCTTGCCGTCGGCGTCAAGGAAGGGACCGGCAAAGGCAAGCCTGCCTTCGCTGATCAGGCCTTCCAGGAACGCCGCATGCGCCGGCCGCGTATCGACGCGCAGCTGCAGGCTGCCGGGCTTGTCCTTGCAAATCAACGCAAACAGCATTTTTCAACTCCGATGGTTCAGATGTCGGTTTCGGTTTTGAGCGGGCGTGTCATCAGCGCGGTCACCGCGTGGCCGATGGTCACCTTGCCGTCGAGGATGGCGGCGACGGCCGAGATGATCGGCGCCTCGATGCCGCGCTCGGCGGCGATGCGGGCGGCGATGCCCGCCGTCGGCACGCCTTCGGCCAGCGGCAGGCCGGCAAGCGGCTTGCCCTGGCCGAGCGCCAGGCCGTAGGCGAAATTGCGCGACTGCGCCGAGGAGCAGGTGAGCAAGAGGTCGCCGAGGCCGGAAAGCCCCATCAGCGTCTCGGGCTTCGCGCCGAAGGCGGCGCCGATGCGGCGCAGTTCGACGAAGCCGCGCGTCACCATGGCGGCCTGGGCGCTGGCGCCGAGGCCGGCGCCGGTGATCGCGCCGGCGGCGATGGCGAAGACGTTCTTCAGCGCGCCGCCGATCTCGACGCCGATCAGGTCGTCGCTGGAATAGCAGCGCAGGTTTTCGGCGGAAAAGCGGGCGGCGAGATCGGCGGCCAATGCCTCGTCGCGGGCAGCGACCACAAC
>NZ_RZTO01000355.1:0-5972 GCF_003997225.1 Mesorhizobium sp. M2C.T.Ca.TU.002.02.1.1 | reverse complement strand
GTTGAGAAGCGCGTTGTTGCGCTCGACCGATATCGGGGCGGTACCCCGAACGATCTGGCAATGCTTGCGGCCGTTGCTGACGGAGATGATGCCGCAGAGGATATGGAATGAGCGATACGAAATCGGGCGACGACAAGACGTTGAGCGTTACGCCGAAGAAGACCTTGACGCTGAAGCGCCCCGGCCTTGAGCAGGGCACCGTGCGCCAGAATTTCTCGCACGGCCGCACCAAGTCGGTCGTCGTGGAGACCAAGAAGCGCAAGTTCTCGCTGCCGGGCGACAAGCCGGAGCCGGCGGCGCCGTCTGTCTTCACGCCGAAGCCCGCCGCCGCTCCCGTCGCCGCCGCGCCTGCCGTGCAGGAAGCGCCCAAGGCGCCGCCCCCGCAGCCGGAGCGTTCCGGCATGGTTCTGAACGAACTCTCGCGCGGCGAGATGGAAGCGCGCCGCAGGGCGCTGGAAGGCTCCAAGGCCCGCGAGGCCGAGGATCGCCTGCGCGCTCAGGAAGATGCCAAGCGCCGCGCCGAGGAAGAGGAACGCCGCAAGCGCGAGCGTGACGAATCCGCGCGCCGTCAGGCCGAGGAGGAAGCGCGCCTGCAGGCCGAGGCCGAGTCGCGGCGCCGTGCCGAGGAAGAGGCTCGCCGGCGCGCGCCGCAGGCTGCCGACGTCGCGACGGCCGATGACGAGGAAGAGGCAAAGCCAAGGCGCACGGGTGCCGGTGCTGGAGCCAGCGCGCCGCCGCGCCGTCTTGCGACGCCCGAAGTGGCTCGCCCGGCCAAGCCGACCAAGGGCGAGGAAGATCGCCGCCGCGGCAAGCTGACGCTGAACTCGGCGCTGTCGGATGACGACGCGCGCGGCCGCTCGCTGTCGTCGATGCGTCGCCGCCAGGAAAAATTCAAACGCGCGCTGCACAATGAGCCGCGCGAGAAAGTCATGCGCGAAGTGATCCTGCCCGAAACCATCACTATCCAGGAGTTGGCGCAGCGCATGTCCGAGCGCGCCGTGGACGTGGTCAAGTTCTTCATGAAGCAGGGCCAGATCCTGAAGCCGGGCGACGTCATCGACGCCGACACGGCCGAGTTGGTGGCTTCCGAATTCGGCCACACCGTCCGCCGGGTCGCCGAGTCCGACATCGAGGAAGGCCTGTTCAACATCGCCGACCGCCCGGAAGACCTGGTGTCGCGTCCGCCGGTCGTGACCATCATGGGCCATGTCGATCACGGCAAGACCTCGCTGCTCGACGCCATCCGCAACGCCAATGTCGTCTCCGGCGAGGCCGGCGGCATCACCCAGCATATCGGTGCCTACCAGATCGAGAAGAACGGTCAGAAGATCACCTTCATCGACACGCCCGGCCACGCCGCCTTCACGGCCATGCGCGCCCGCGGCGCCCAGGTCACCGACATCGCGGTGCTGGTGGTGGCGGCCGACGACAGCGTGATGCCGCAGACGATCGAATCGATCAATCACGCCAAGGCCGCCGGCGTGCCGATCATCGTGGCCATCAACAAGATCGACAAGCGCGACGCCGACCCGCAGAAGGTACGGACCGAGCTGCTGCGCCACGAAGTGTTCGTGGAATCGATGGGCGGCGAGGTGCTGGACGTCGAGGTTTCGGCGACCAAGGGCACCAATCTCGACAAGCTCTTGGAAGCGATCCTGCTGCAGGCCGAAGTCCTCGACCTCAAGGCCAACCCGGACCGCACCGCCGAAGGCGCTGTCATCGAGGCGCAGTTGGACAAGGGCCGTGGCCCCGTCGCCACCGTGCTGGTGCAGACCGGCACGCTGATGCCGGGCGACATCATCGTCGCCGGTAACGAATGGGGCCGTGTGCGTGCGCTGGTCAACGATCGCGGCGAGCATGTGCCGGAAGCGCCGCCGGCAATGCCGGTCGAGGTGCTTGGCCTCCAGGGCACGCCCCAGGCGGGCGACCGCTTCGCCGTCGTCAACAACGAGGCGCGCGCCCGCGAGATCACCGAATACCGTCAGCGCCTGGCCCGCGACAAGGCGGTGGCCAGGCATGCCGGCCAGCGCGGCTCGCTCGAGCAGATGATGTCGCAGTTGCAGACGAGCGGGCTGAAAGAATTCCCGCTGGTCATCAAGGGCGACGTGCAGGGCTCGATCGAGGCGATCAATGCCGCCCTTGAAAAGCTCGGCAATGACGAGGTCAGGGTGCGCATCGTGCATTCGGGCGCCGGCGGCATCACCGAAAGCGACGTTTCGCTGGCCGAGACGTCCGGAGCGGCGATCATCGGCTTCAACGTCCGCGCCAACGCGCAGGCGCGCACCGCGGCGACCGCCGCGGGCATCGAGATCCGCTACTACTCGATCATCTACAACCTCGTCGATGACGTGAAGGCGGCCCTTTCGGGCATGCTTTCGCCGGAACGGCGCGAGACCTTCATCGGCAATGCCGAGATCCTCGAGATCTTCGACATCTCGAAGGTCGGCAAGATCGCCGGCTGCCGCGTCACCGAAGGCAAGGTCGAGCGTGGTGCGGGCGTGCGCCTGATCCGCGACAACGTCGTCGTCCACGAAGGCACGCTGAAGACGCTCAAGCGCTTCAAGGATGAGGTTTCGGAAGTGCCGGCCGGCCAGGAATGCGGCATGGCCTTCCAGAACTACGAGGACATGCGCGCCGGCGACGTCATCGAGTGCTTCCGCGTCGAGATGGTGAGCAGGACACTCTAAATTCAGGTATACTTGCCGGAATGAAACGGGCGGCGGCCGCAAGGCTGCCGCCCATACCCCTTGTGCATTTGAGACATGTCGCGCGGTCCCATCCCGCGCTCCACGATTTCAGGACCGAAGAAAATGTCCCGTTCGACACAATCAGGCCCCTCCCAGCGCATGCTGCGCGTCGGCGAGCAGGTGCGCCACGCCCTTTCCGAGACCTTGCAGCGCGGCGAGGTCATCGATCCGGTGATCGAAAACAGCGTCGTCTCGGTTTCCGAGGTGCGCATGTCGCCCGACCTCAAGATCGCCACGGCCTTCGTCTCGCCGCTTGGCGCGGGAGACGACAACGCCGTGGTCGAGGCGCTCAACAGGCATGCGAAATTCATCCGCGGCCGTGTTTCGGGCGCGTTGAGGCAGATGAAGTACATGCCGGAGTTCCGCTTCCGGCTCGACACCTCCTTCGACAATTTCGCCAAGATCAATGAACTGCTGAAATCGCCCGAAGTCGCGCGCGATCTCGGTGACGGCAAGAACAACGACAAGGACGAGGACTAGGTGGCGCGTCGCGGCAAGAAGAAGGGGCGGCCGGTCTCCGGCTGGGTGGTGCTGGACAAGCCGGTGGGCATGGGCTCGACCGAGGCCGTCTCCAAGATCAAATGGCTGTTCCAGGCCGAGAAGGCCGGTCACGCCGGCACGCTCGATCCGCTCGCCTCCGGCATGCTGCCGATCGCGCTCGGCGAGGCGACCAAGACCGTTCCTTACGTGCAGGACGGCGCCAAGGTCTACCGGTTCACCGTCGCCTGGGGCGAGGAGCGCTCGACCGACGACCTCGAAGGCCCTGTGACCAACAGCTCCAATCGCCGCCCGGCCGAAGCCGAGGTGAGAGCGCTGCTGCCGAAATACACCGGCGTCATCATGCAGACGCCGCCGCAATTCTCGGCCATCAAGATCGCCGGCGAGCGCGCCTACGACCTCGCCCGCGACGGCGAGACGGTCGAGATACCCGCGCGGGAAATTGAAATCGGCCGTTTGGATATTATCGAGCACAATGCCGACAAAACCGTCTTCGAGGTCGAATGCGGCAAAGGCACCTATGTGCGCTCGCTGGCCCGCGACATGGGTCGCGACCTCGGCTGCTTCGGCCATATCGCTGAATTGCGCCGCATCGAGGTCGAGCCGTTCACGCCGGAGGATTTCGTCACGGTCGCCGAGCTGGAAGCAGCCCGCTTTGGCGATAAGACAGAAGCGGGCCCGGACGAAGCCGCGGCCCCGATCGACTTCAGCACCATCGACGCGTTGCTGGTCGAAACGGCGGCGGCGCTCGACTGCCTGCCGCAGATCGCCGTCAGCGACGACGCGGCAACGAAGATCCGCCTCGGCAATCCCGTCATCATTCGCGGCCGCGATGCGCCGGTCGAGGCCGAGGAAGCTTGCGCCACCGCGCGTGGCAAGCTCGTCGCCATCGGCGCCATCGAGCAAGGCATGTTCAAGCCCAAGCGGGTCTTTGTCGGGTGATTCCGGTACAGGTCTTCGTTATTTGTGCAATTCCGGACGGAAACCGCTGCACACTTCTCCTGGAATCGCTCTAATCTTCAGCTGAGCGTGAGAGCCCAGAGAACTCATGGCAAAGGCTGACACTGGCAAGAAGCGGGCGCCGCTGAGAACCCGTCGGCCTCCGGTCGGGGCGTCGCCCGGCACGCTTATCGCCGATCCGACGGCGCGGCGCAGCGAGCTTCGGCTGACGTTGATCTCGCCCCAGAAATACGAAACCATCGACAATGCCTCGATCGACGATCTCAACACTCATTGCGAGAAATGGCCTGTCGTCTGGCTGGACTGCACGGGGCTCGCCAACATCCCGCTGATCGAGGAGATCGGCCGCGTCTTCAACCTGCACCCGTTGGCGCTGGAGGATGCCGTCAACACCGGACAGCGGCCCAAGGTGGATTTCTTCGAGGATCATGCCTTCGTCGTCATGCGCATGATCGACGATGTCACCTCGCACCGCTACGAGCAGATCTCGCTGTTCTTCGGCGGCAATTTCGTCGTCACGTTCCAGGAGCGGGAAGGCGATCCGTTCGATCCGGTGCGCAAACGCATTGCCGGCGCGCTGCCCAATCGGCTTCGCTCGCGGCAAGCCGATTATCTCGCCTACGCGCTGATCGATGCGATCGTCGACAGCTATTTCCCGCCCATCGAGGCGGCGAGCGAAACGGTCGACGGCATCGAGGACGAGATGCTGAACAAGCCGCACAAGCATCAGATGCGCCAGCTGCATGGACTGAGGCGCGACGCCAACGTGCTGAAAGGCGTTCTGTGGCCGATGCGCGACGCGCTGGCGACGCTGATCCGCAACGACGTGCCCTTCGTGAAGGCCGAGACCAAGATCTTCTTCAACGACACGCTCGATCATTCGCTGCGCCTGATCGAGCTGGTCGAGAACCAGCGCGACATGCTCACCGGCCTGATCGAGATGCATGTCTCTCTCACTCAGGCCCGCACCAACGACGTCATTTCCTATCTGACCATCGTCTCGGTGATCTTCATGCCGCTGACCTTCCTGGTCGGCGTCTGGGGCATGAATTTCGATCCGGAAAGCTCGCCCTGGAACATGCCCGAGCTGAAAGCCTATTACGGCTATCCCGCCTCGCTCATGTTCATGGCGATCGTTGCGGTCGGTCTGATTGCGTTCTTCAAATGGAAGAAGTGGCTTTAGCCTTTGAATTCTCCTAAAGCGCGCCGCGATCTTTCAGGTTCGCTCCCTGCGCCTTAGGCTTTTGATTTTGCGCATGTCTTTGCCCCGAAGCCGTTCCCGCTTTCGGGAGACATGCTTTGGTTTTCGCAACCAGAACCTGCGACAAGCCGGCTTGACAATTGGGCTGGTGTTTTTCCCGGAATTGCACTATATGCGCCGCAGCTTCGCGCCCTGACGCGTCGCTTGCACTGGCCCCTGCTGGACGACATCCCGGCTGTGGGCGTCCCGTTTCCTCCAACAGATAAGGAAAAGCACGATGTCGATCACTGCCGATCGCAAGAAGGAATTGATGACTGAATTCGCGACCGCCAAGGGCGATACCGGATCTCCGGAAGTCCAGGTTGCCATCCTTTCCGAGCGCATCAAGAACCTGACCGAGCACTTCAAGGATCACAAGAAGGATAACCATTCCCGCCGTGGTCTGCTTGCCCTGGTCTCCCAGCGCCGCAGCCTGCTTGACTATCTCAAGCGCAAGGATGACGCGCGCTACCAGACGCAGACCGAGCTTGTCGATCAGCGTCTGGTAGCGCGCGTCATCCTTGCGC
>NZ_RZTO01000354.1:0-5982 GCF_003997225.1 Mesorhizobium sp. M2C.T.Ca.TU.002.02.1.1 | reverse complement strand
GTCATCAGCACGACCAGGGTCGGGATGATGCCGGTGACGAAGCCGGCGAACACTTCGCCGCCCTTCTGGAAGATGCCGATGAAGTATTTGCCAATCGCGGTCAGCCAGCCGAGCTGCTCTTCCTGCTGCACGTTCTTCAGCTGTTCCTTCAGCTGATCGGCGGTGACCGGCGCGTTGTCGGTCGTCGCCTGCGCCAGGACCACGAGATGATCGGTGGCATGCTCGACGCCGAGCTTGCCGTGCCAGGCAGCATCCGAGACCATGGTGCCTGCGACATGCAGGTTATGCACCGCCAGGTCGGCATGCTGCGCCAATAATGTAATTACAGACATTTCTCCTCCTTATGACCCCTGCCGGTCATTCCCAGCCGGCCGCCGGTGTCGTTTAAGCCCTTGCTATGTTCAAGCCGGACAGGCCCGGCTTCTTCCCCGGCTCCGACCGCGCGCGGTCGATTTGCTCGATCGCCCGTTTCACGGCCTCGGCCACACCGGGTTCCCCCTCCCCCATGATCGCAGGGTTGGACCGGAGTCGATCGAGGGGGATGCCCTCGAATTCTTCATGTCGCTTGAACTTGGTCAGCACCGAACGGCCGCTCATGACCATCATGCGGCGCACGACGAGATCCGGCGTCACGACGATCAGCGCAATCGTGCCCTTGGCCAGCCGTCCGCGGAAATTGCCGGCGCCGACGAAGCCGTCCTTGTACTGAGCCGTGACACCTTTGAAGACGTCCGAATAATGCCGCATCTGCAGCCAGACACCGAGCGATTGCAGCGCCCAGACAACAAACAGCAGAAGCAGCGCCCACTGCCAGATCGCCATTTCGGTTTCCTCCCGAGTCGCTTTCTCCGGCACATATTGAACGGAGCCGAGACGACCCGAAAGTGAGAACATTTGTTTCCTCGAATGTCAACATGTATTATATTAGCCGCTATAACGCTCCACAGCCGGCTGGCCGATTTCGGCATCGGCGGCCCTGTGCTAGCCTGTCGTCAAACGGGATATGAGACATGGATCTGCCTTTCAGGCACGAACTCGCGCTTATGCCGGACCTTCGTCACCGGCTGCGGCAACTGCGCTGGTTTCGCGCCACTTTCCGCAGCAGCGCGAAGGTGGTGTCGGAAACCTTCGGCGTTCGTTTCGAGATCGACGAGGCCAAGCTGACACGCGCCTTTCTCGACTGGATCGAAGTCATGGAAGCGCAGAAGCGATTCGCTGCGGTCGATCGCGCGGACTTCATTGTCTTCGCCGCCGGGCTGGTGCTGCGCGAACTGATCCGGCAGGCGCCGGCACGGGAGGTCTCAGGTCTCAGCGAAATGATCGAGACCGAAGCCAATGCCGGCACGGCGGAAATCGTGCGCTTCTGGCCGGAGGGATTTCTCTATACCAACTATTGCGTGTCGGCGATCCTGGCCGTGCACGAGCAGGAGTTCGGCACGGCGCCCAGCATCGACAAATGCGCCGACGACCTGCGCACCTGGTGGTCCTACCGCGAGAACGCGACGGAAATGCCCGCCTATGCCGTGGCCTTCCTCGACCGCTTCCTCGGTGCCGAGCCCAACTGGATCACGCCCGACCGCGCCCAGTCGCGCCAGGCCATGCAGCGCGCGCTTGGATCCTCGCCGGTCAGCGAGGCGTTGCGCCAGCTTTGACGGTTGGCCGCCTTGAACATCTGACTTTTTATCGATAGCGATGTGCGCATTGGCACAGGAGCCGGGAGACGCGCGTGGCGCAACCTAGACTGATGATTTTCGATTGCGACGGCGTTCTCGTAGACAGCGAGCCACTGGCCGCCAAGGCCTATGAGCGCGTCTATGAGAAACACGGCATGCCCGGCGTCCATGGCGGCATCATCGCGCAGTGCATCGGCATGAAGCAGTCCGACATCATCGTCAAAATCAAGGAACTGACCGGCCACCAGTTCCCCCCGGCGGCCGACGGCGACATCTGGGCTGAGACCAAGCTGCTCTTCTCCGAGGAGTTGAAGCCGACCCCAGGGATCGCGCCGTTCCTTGGCGCACTTGCCGGAGACCGCTGCGTCGCCTCATCATCGTCGGTCGAACGCATCAACCACAGCCTTTCGGTGACCGGACTGTCGCGCTTCTTCGGCGAGGCGATCTTCTCCTCCTCGATGGTGAAGAACGGCAAGCCGGCGCCCGACATCTTCCTTTACGCCGCCGAGAAGATGGGCGCGAAACCGGCTGACTGCATCGTGGTCGAGGATTCGCCGTTCGGCGTCCAGGGCGCGGTCGCGGCCGGCATGATCGCGATCGGCTACACCGGCGGCGGTCACACCTACCCCGAGCATGGCGCGCGGTTGAAAGCGGCCGGCGCCGACTTCGTCTGCGCCGATTGGCACGAAGTGGGCCGGCAATTGGCGGGGCTTGGCGTGCCGGCCTGAGTTAGCGAAGGCTGGGGAAGCGACGGCGATTCCAGTCACCGGGCGGGACCAATCCTCCCACGCGGAAGTTGAAGGACAGGACCCTCGTCGCATCGGCATCGACCTCGCAGCGGAAGCTCAGATCGTACCATTGGGTTGTCGTGCTGAAGGCAGCCTGCGGAGGGTTGAGAACATTGCCTTGCTTCAGGGGAATGGTCGGCAGCCATTTCGGCGAATAGTCGGCGCTTTGCAATTCCTGATTCAGGACGTTTGCGCAAAGATTGGCAACGCGCTGATCGCGCGGCACGTTCTCCATCGAGCTCGTAGCCTGCATATTGCCGGTCGCACCCGGCGAGTAAAGCTTCCTGACGCCAGGCAGGCCGGAATAGATCGGCGCTCCCGCAGCCGCGCTGTCGGCGGAATTCGACCTTCCCGGGTTCCCGCTTGGCGCTCTCAAAGCCCTTGCGGATTTGAACTTGATCGCCTTGGACGGTTTAGGCTTTGCCTTTTCGGTTGAGGATGGAGGCGCGGTCTTTTCGCCGGCCTCGGCCGTCAGTGGCTTCGGTGGCGCGGCCGGCTGTTCTTCGGTGGTTTGTGGCGCCGCCTGTTGTTTGTCGGGCTGCTGCCTGTCAGTGTCCTCAGTCGGCTGCTTCTCGTCGCTTTGCGCGGGTTTTTCATCCGGCGCGGCAGTTGCCGGCTTCTCCGGGGCCTTGCTGGAGTCGGCCTGCTGCTCGGGCGTTGCAGGAGCTGGCGGGTTGGGCGCTGGCTTCGGTGCGACAGGCGGTTTTGCTGGTTCATTTTGGGCCGGCGACGGTGCGTTGGCCGGAGCGCTGCCTCCGTTGAGAGATTTCTCCGGGCCGGTATCCTTCTCGCCATATTGGAAAACGCGCTTCAGAACCGGGATGTCCTGCGGTTTCGGCGATTGCGGCGGTGGTGGCTTTTGCTCGGCCTGCTCAGGTGGCTTTTCGGCCTTCTTTTCAGGCTTGGGCTCCGGCGGCTTTGGAGCGGGCTTCGGCTTGGGCTGATCGGGCGGCGGCACGATCGCGACGTTGACCGGCTGTTCCTGCTGATCCGGCTGTTGGTCGGGTCTCGGCAAGCCGAAGAACAGGAACGCGGCGATCAGAACATGCAGGAACAGCGATGCGGCCAAGGCCCACCGCCAATTCCGAAACCATTCCCGCATCTTGCCGCTCATTGCGTTCCGATGTGGAACGAAATAGCGGCGGCTTCAAGCACTTGCCGGGATTCGCGTGAGCTGCCGTCCTGACAAGTCGGTGATCGGAGGGCCCGCGGTACAAGATCAAGGCTCTGCAGGGAGTGGCTTACACCAGCATGCCCATCGGGTTCTCGATCATGCGCTTGAAGGCGCCGAGCAACTCGGCGCCCAGCGCGCCGTCGACCGCACGATGGTCGGTCGACAGCGTCACCGACATCACCGTTGCCACCTTGATCTCGCCCTTCTTCACCACCGCCCGCTCTTCGCCCGCGCCGACCGCCAGGATCGTCGCATGCGGCGGGTTGATGACGGCGGCAAAGTCCTTGACGCCGAACATGCCCAGATTGGACACCGCCGTCGTGCCGCCCTGATACTCTTCGGGCTTCAGCTTGCGGCTCCTGGCGCGGCTCGCCAGGTCCTTCATCTCGTTGGAGATGACCGACAGCGTCTTTTCATCCGCATGCCGGATGATCGGCGTGATCAGGCCGCCGGGGATCGACACGGCAACGCCGACATCGGCGTGCTTGTGCTTGACCATGGCGCTTTCGGTCCACGACGCGTTGGCATCCGGCACCGCCATCAGCGCCATGGCCATCGCCTTGATGATCATATCGTTGACGGAGAGCTTGTAGGCGGGAACCTCGCCCTTGTCGGTCTTCCTCATGGGGGCCGCGGCATTGAGCTGCGTGCGCAGCGCCAAGAGCGCATCGAGTTCGCAGTCGAGCGTCAGATAGAAATGCGGAATGGTGGACTTGGCCTCGACCAGACGGCGCGCGATGGTCTTGCGCATGTTGTCATGCGGCACAAGCTCGTAGGAGCCTTCGGCAAACAGCTTCAGCACCTGATCGTCCGACATCGGCTTCGGCGCGGGCGCCGGAGCGGACGGAGCGCCGGCTGGCGCCTTCGCCGCAGGCGCGGCCTGGGCGCCGCCGGAAGCGATCGCTGCCTCGACGTCGACCCTCACCACGCGGCCATGCGGGCCGGAACCGGCCAGCGCCGCCACGTCGACGCCGGCATCCTTGGCGATGCGGCGAGCCAGCGGCGATGCGAAGACGCGGTCCCCAGCGGCGTGACCGTTGGCCACGGGAGCAGGCTCGGCCTTCGCCGGCGCGGGCGCCGCGGCCGCCGCTTTCGGAGCCTCCTTGGGCGTTTCGGCCTTCGGCACTTCCGCGTTCGGCGCTTCCGCTTTCGGCGCTTCGGCCTTTGGCGCTGCACTGCCACCGCTCTTGGCCGCGGCGGCGGCATCCTCGCCCTCGCCGGCCAAAATGGCGATCAGCGCGTTGACCTTGACGCCTTCGGTGCCAGCCGGAACCACGAGCTTGGCGACCGTGCCTTCATCAACGGCCTCGACTTCCATCGTCGCCTTGTCGGTCTCGATCTCGGCGATCACGTCGCCCGGCGACACCTTGTCGCCTTCCTTGACCAGCCATTTCGACAGATTGCCCTCTTCCATGGTCGGAGAGAGCGCCGGCATGGTGATGTTGATTGGCATGATGTCCTCCCGACCGGCTCAGCGATAAGTGACGGCTTTGACCGCCTCGACGACCTCGCCGACATTGGGCAAAGCCAGCTTTTCCAGATTCGCCGCATAAGGCATCGGCACGTCCTTGCCGGCGATGGTGATCACCGGCGCATCGAGGAAGTCGAAGGCGCGCTGCGAGACCTGGTTGGCGATGTGATCGCCGACCGAATTCTGCGGGAAGCCCTCTTCCACCACAACGAGACGGTTGGTTTTCTTCACCGAGGCGATGATGGTGTCGAAGTCGAGCGGCCGGATGGTCCTGAGATCGATGATCTCGGCATCGATGCCCATGCCGCGCAGCTCGGCCTCAGCCTTGACCGCATAGGTCATGCCGATGCCGAAGGAGACGAGCGTGACGTCCTTGCCCTGCTTGTGGATGCGCGCCTTGCCGATCGGCAGCACGAAATCGTCGAGCTTCGGCACCTCGAAGGAATGGCCGTAGAGGATCTCGTTTTCGAGGAAGATGACCGGGTTCGGGTCCCGGATCGCCGCCTTGAGCAGGCCCTTGGCGTCGGCAGCCGTATAGGGCATCACCACCTTCAGGCCGGGGATATGACTGTACCAGGCTGCATAGCACTGCGAGTGCTGGGCGGCGACTCTGGCCGCGGCGCCGTTCGGGCCACGGAAGACGATCGGCGCGCCCATCTGGCCGCCGGACATATAGAGCGTCTTGGCGGCCGAGTTGATGATCTGGTCGATCGCCTGCATGGCGAAGTTGAAGGTCATGAACTCGACGATCGGCTTCAGTCCGGCCATCGCGGCGCCGACGCCGACGCCGGCAAAGCCATGCTCGGTGATGGGCGTGTCGACGACGCGGTGCGGCCCGAATTCCTGCAGCAGGCCCTGCGTGATCTTGTAGGCGCC